>DASZWL010000452.1:0-4844 GCA_035546695.1 Rhodanobacteraceae bacterium
ACGATCGTTCCGCAAGGCCAGAAGCTGCTCTTCAGCGGCTACGAGAACGGCGCGTGCACGAATCAGGAATTCGACGTCACATTCTCGGGCGGCTTCCATTTCACGCGCGACAGCGGCTACGTGAGCCCCGACTACGTTTTCAGCGGCACGTCCGGATGCTTCATCGACACGTCCGCGACGCTCACCATCGACGGTCAGCTCATCGAAGCCGGGCGCATCTTGAACACGGACGGGAGCTGGACCGCCTTCGCCCGAAGGGTAGCTGCCAACGGTGCGCTCAACGGCGTCGCAACCGTGTTCGACATGAGCCCATGGGGCGAAAACTCACCGCGCAAGGTGCTTCCGCTCCAGCAGGGCGACCTCATACCCCACGAATCCGTGCTCGCCGGATTCACCGGCATGGACGACACGGGAAGCCCTGGCGCCTGGGCTGCCTCGATCGACAACAATGGCGCGATCCAGGGCGACTTCGGCAACAGCGGCACGACGCTGATCGACTTCGATCCCGAGGACCACGCATCCGGCAAGGTGTTCGGCGCCGCTTTCGACGCGCACCATCGCACGATCCTCGTCGGCACGTACGCCACCGGTGTCAGCGATGCGGCCGGCAACGACTGTACCGACATCTTCGTCGCACGCCTGCAAGGTCCGTTCTGGGACGACTTCATTTTCGTCGACGGATTCGACGACTGAGCGCCGCGCCATCGAACGGTTTCGGCAGACGGGCAGACATTCACGCAACGGGCTCTCGTCGTCCGCTCCGGACAGCCCGAACTCAACCCTATCGATGGCGGAGCGGTTCGCATCCGCGTCGAACAATCGCGTCAGCCGTCCGCCTTCTTCTGTGCGGCGGTTCGAATACGCCTGAGCGCTTCCGAGAAAAGGCTCTGCACGTCGGATAGCCGCGTCGAAGGATCGTTGTTGTAGTCCATCAAGCGGTGATCGTACGGTCGGTCCTTCGTGCGTTCGTCGACGATCTGCCGGACGATTTCGAGCGCGGGTCTGCGATGGTGGAATGCGCCGGCGGCGTCGATCGTGGCCTTTTCCATCGCGCAATAGATGCTCCATGTCTTCGCGTCGGAGGGACACTGGCGATTGTCCGATCGGTTCCATGCCGATACCGTCGACAGGATTCTCGAGGCTCGTTCGACGATCTCGCGATCGACCGCAGACGGGGCGACCTCCCGCGAAGGATCGACGTCGAACCGCACGGTGTCGCCCGTGCGAGAGAAACGCGTGATCGGAAACCAGCCGAAGACGGTGCGCATCACGCCTTGCGCGCCGTCGTAAATCTCTATCTCGATCGCCGTTCGAGGGTATTCGCTCGTTGCGACGGTTCCGGCCCAGACCGATTCGGGATTCGCCGTGCGTTTCCATGCGCCGGTCGCGATTGCCTGCTCGGCGTGGATTTCGACGTGCGCGTCCGTGCCCTCGATGAGTTTCGAACACGATCCGTTCCACGAAGCTTGCGCGTGTACCGCGGAAAGGGTGCACACCGGTCGTGGACTCACTTCCCCGGCTACGAGCAAACCGATCAGGAACAGGGATGACGGCATTTTCCGATGGGACAATTGTCCGGGAGCTCAGTCAATAGGCCACAAGTCCCGCTGAAAAAAGCAGGAGAAGCCATTGAATCATCGCCGTTTCAAGTAGCCTTCGGGAAACCGAATCGATCGTCGTTCAGGAGCCGTCGAATCCGTTCAAGAAGATCGTGTCGCTGCGATAGACGACGCAGGCCGAGTATTCCGACGTATTGCCGACGCTGTCGGTCGCCGTCGACGTGATGCCGAGGCTGTCGGGGATATAGCCGATGTTGCCGAAGTCGCCCGGCCCTTCCTGCACGGAGAAGCTCACGGTTCCGTCGCCGCCGACGACCGCCTTGTTGATCGAGACATCCGTGCTGCCGAGGAAAAATTGTCCCTGCCGGTTGTCGTCCGCGGGACAACCGCCGTACGTCGCGTAGAAGTTGATCGTGTAGTCACCGAGCGTCGATTCCAGCGAGCCGGTCAATGTCGCCGTTGCGCCGACGCCGCCGGCGGCAGTCAGCACCGGATAGTTGAGTCCTCGATTGGCGTAGTCCGGCGGCTGCGCGGCGCCGTCGTTGTCGTTCGGCAGGACGCCGGGATCGACGAGATCGATGCCGAGTCCGCCGTTGGCGATGATGCCGTTGTTGTGGATGTTGTTCTGGCGGCCGATTTCGACCCACACGCCTTGCGTCACGTTCGCGGCCAGCACGTTGTAGCGGATCGTGTTCGCCGTCGGCGCATCGCCAGCATCGCCGCCGAGATGCATGCCGGCCTGTCCGTTACCGTGCACGCCGACGCTGTCGCCGAAGCCGATGTAGTTGTATTCGATCGTGTTGTTCGACGCGCCACCGCCGCTGAGCGCAATGCCGGACTGGCCGTTGTCGCCGATCCAGTTCCAGCTGATCTCGTTGTCGTGCGCCTGCATGATGATGCCGCGCGTGCCGTTGCCGAGATTCGTGAAATGTCCCGAGGCGCCGCCCGTCCAGCCGACGCCGATCAGATTCCCGACGATGTGATTGTCGTGGGTGCCGGTGAACACCGCTCCATTGCCGCCGCCGACGAGGCCGATGCCGCTGCCGGTCGCCCCGCTGACGATGTTGCGATCGACCTTGTCGGTGCTGCCGATCGTCACGTCGTGCGTTCCGGCGCCGAGATGGATGTCTTCGTCGTTCGCGACGAGATCGTGCCCGCTCGCGGTGCCGCCGAAGCGGCTCGCGACGATCGAGTGCCCGCTGCCGCCGAGAAGGTTGACCGCCGCATTCGAGAAGCCGCTGAACGCGATGCCCCAGACGACGATCGAGACGTTGTCCGCCGCGCCGGCGGGCACCGTGAGCCCGTTCGTCACGCTATCGTTGCCGGCTTCGAGGATGATGCAGAGCTTCGCGTCGTCGCCGACATCCAGATCATTGGCGACGTAGCCGGGCTGGTTGTGGCCGTTGAAGATGATCGGCACCGTGATGTTCGGCAGCGGCGAGTCCAGCTCGATCACGCGCGGCCCGCAATCGCTGCCGATGTCGAACGTGATCAGCCCGCTGCCATTCGAGATCGACGCCTGGATCGCGCTGCGCAGTGAGCCGCTGCCGGTGTCGTTCGTATTCGAGACCGTCTGCACGAAGCCATCCGGCGCAGCGTCGGCTATCGCAGGCTGGCATATGACCGCGGCGCAGACCGGCAAAGCGCATGCCGCAAGCGTCTTCCTGAACGCGGCGGAGAATCGACGAGGGGATTGCAGCACGATGCGCATTGCGAGCTCTCCATACGAGGCACGACGCCTCGCTCCGGAGTGCTACACGCAAGATCGCCGGAAAAGCGGCGAGCTCTGCGCGCACGCTGCCTCGTTCCAGGGCTATGCCGGATTCCGTGCCGCTTTTGCTGCCGATTTGCTTGTTCCATCTATCGCCGCGATCCCGCGGTCGTGACAATCGGATGATTTCGATGAAACGGAAGGCGTCGACCGATCTCGGCGGCAATCGTTGAGCCGATGCCGGTTCATGGGCATTTGATCGTCGCGTTCCGTTCCGGGCGCCGTTTGACGAAACCCGGATGCGGTCCTGACGTAGACTCGGCGCGATCTCCGAAAAGGAGTCCGCGCGATGTCGGGACCGGGCCAGCTCACCGAGCTCTTGAACGCGGCTCGGCTGGGCGATGCGGAGGCGGCCGAGCAGGCGTACGGTCTCGTGTATGCGGAGCTGCGCGAGCGCGCCGGGCAATCGTTGCGACGCATGCCCGGCGCGACGCTGACGCCGACCGCGCTGGTTCACGAGATGTACCTGCGTTTCAGCGATTACCAGCGCAAGCCCGTGCGCGACCGTTCGCACTTCTTCGCGCTCGCGGCGCGCGCGATGCGGCAGATCGTGATCGAGCACGCGCGTCGGCGCGGAGCGCAGAAGCGCGGCGGCGACCAGCGGACCGTCGAGCTCGATGCCGCGTGGGATCTCGCCGATTCCGATCTCGGCGAAGTGCTCGAGATCGATACGGCGTTACGTGAGCTCGAAGAGTCCGACGCCGATCTCGCTCGCCTCGTTGAATGGTATTTCTTCGCCGGTCTCACGTTCGACGAGATCGCCGAGATGACCGATCGCAGCGAACGAACCGTGCGGCGCAACTGGGAGCTTGCCAAGGCGTTTCTGCGTCGCAGGCTCGACGGCGCGGCGCAATGAGCGCGGCGCGGGACTGGTCGCGCGTGAAAGCGCTCTTTCTCGCGGCGCTCGATCTGCCTGAATCGGAACGCGCGCCGTGGGTCGCGGAGCAATGCGCCGACGATCCTGACACGCGCGACGAAGTCTGCTCGCTGCTTGCATCGCAGAGCGGTCCGCATGCCGATCTCCTGAGCAGCGACGGACATCTGTTCGCGCCCGCGTTCGCCGTGGCGGCGGAGGCAATGCAGGCATCTCCCGCCGGCACGCGAATCGGTCCCTACGTCGTCCTGCGCGAAATCGGCTCGGGAGGAATGGGCCGCGTGTTCCTCGCCGAGCGCGAGGACGGCCAGTACCGGCGGCGAGTGGCGCTCAAGCTGATCCGCAACGAGGTCGCGAGCCCCGAGCTGCTGCGGCGCTTCCTTCGCGAGCGAGACACGCTGGCGCGCCTCGTCCATCCGAACATCGCGACGCTGCTCGACGGCGGCGTCGAGGGCAATGCGCCGTACTTCACGATGGAGTTCGTGGAAGGCGATCCGATCGGCGTCTGGTGCGACCGGCGCCAGCTCGACGTCCGCGCGCGCGTCGCGCTCGTGATCAGCATCTGCGATGCGGTCCAGTACGCGCACCGCAATCTCATCGTTCATCGCGACATCAAGCCGTCGAACATTCTCGTCGGCGC
>DASZWL010000453.1:0-3324 GCA_035546695.1 Rhodanobacteraceae bacterium
GGAACGCCGCGGGCGGCGCGAGCGCGAGCGCCGGCGTCGCGGATTCGGCGAAGCCGACGATCAGGAGCGCCGCCGCGGTGACGAGCGGACCGATGAACGGCGCGTAGTTGAGGATGGCCGCGATGCCTCCCCAGAGCAGCGGATCCGGCACGTGCAGCATCCGGAGCGCCGCCGCCGTCGCGAGGCCGAGCCCGGCGTTGATCAGCGTGATCGTGATGACGTACATCGAAAGCTCGCTCTGCGCGTGCCGCGTCGCCTCGACGACATCGCGCTTGGCGCGCAGGTGCGGCGCGAGCGTCACGAACTTTCGCAACAGATCGTCGCCGTGCAGCAGGAACAGGAACGTCAGCAGGATCGTGATCAGGATGCCGGCGAGCACGGCCGGCGCCGCGCTCAGCGCTTGCGCGAACGCGGACGGCGACGCATCGACGACGCGCATCGGCTTGCTGCTGCCGTCCTCGCCGCTCGCGAGCTTGCCGATCTCGCGCGTCGCTTCGGTCGCGGCCTGGAACGGCCGGCGCAGGTCGCGCGCGACGCTCTCGATGCGATCGATCGCGCGCGGCATGCGCTGCATCCATTCGCGCGCCGGCGTCGCGAGCGCGGTCATCGTCGCGCCGACGATCGCGATCGTCAACAGTACGACTGCGAGCGAGCCGACGACGCGCGGGATGCGCCAGCGCTCGAGCAGGCGAACCGGAGGCGCGAGCATCAGCCCGAACAGGATCGAGACGAGGATCGGCACGATCACGGCTTCGGCGATCGCGCACGTGTAGAGCGTCAGAATCGCGACGATCGCGATCAGGAGCCGGCTGCGCAGTTGCGGCGTGGCGTCGATCTGCGAATCGGCTCGCGGCGGCGCCGATGGCGCCGGCTCCGATGACGCCCGCTCCGGCGGCGGCACATCGCGCGGCGTCGGCGGCGAAACCTCGATCGGCTGCGCCGCCGCTTCGCTCGCGATCGTCGCGTCCGCTTCGGTCGGCGTCATGAATCGCTCGCGTCGGCAGGCTTCTTCACGTCGCGCGCGGCGATGAAACGAAGGAACGGTCCCTCGAGCATCAGCGCCGCCGTGCTCGCAAACGCGGACGCGAGCCGGATCAGCGGCGCGACCGGAAGCCGAGCCGTCACGAAGCCGGCGACGAGACCGCTGCCGACGACGAGACCGGCGCGATGGCGCCGGCTCCACGCGCGCACGGTGCGCGTTCGTCGCAACCAGATCGCTTCGGTCCGTCGGAATCCCGCGTAGGCCGCATCCGCGATGGCACGCCGCTCGATCAGCTTCACGACATCGTCTCCCTGAAATCGGCGATCGCGCGCCGGGTGCGCGGGAGCGCGAGATCGCGCCAGCATCCGCGCATCGCGAAGACGACGGCGAGCATGCCGACGATGTTCGCGAGCGCGACGCTGCCGACGCCGTAAAACACGTTGCCGGTCAGCTGATAGATGCCGGCCGCGATCGCGGCGCTCGTCGCGAGCCAGGCGCCGACGCCGAGAAAGACCAGCGCGAAGCCGAGCCACACGAGCGCGAACGCGCTGCTGCGCGCCAGCCTGAGCTCGGCGCGCAATAGCGCGAGCGCGGCGCTTGCGACGCGCAGCGTCTCGTCGAAGACCGACTTGACTACGGTGATCGTGTCGGGCTCATCCGCGGGAGGAGTTTGCGCAGCGATCGTCTCCATCGCGGCGAGACCTAGCGGCTGCGCAACACGCGCGAGATCACGACGCCCGCCGCGAACGCGATGCCGAACGCCGCCAGCGGATGCTCGCGAATCTGCTCGGCGGCGGCGTCGCCGAACGTGCGCGCCCCTTCGCCGAGACGCTCGCGCGCATCCTGAAGCTCGTCCTGCAAGCGCGCGCCGTTCGCGCGAAGCTTCGCGCCGAGCCTCGAGAATTCGCCGCGCGCTGCTTCCGCGCTTTCGCGCGCTGCGCTCGCAATCGTTTCGCCGACGTCTTCGGCGGCTTGCTTGGTATCGCGTAACGTGGCCATGACCTGACTCCTGGACGGAAGAATACGGTGCGGTGTGAGACGTCCGCCGCAGCCGCTTCCCCGCGGTTCCGGGCGAACGCAGCGCGAGCTTAGTCGCCCGTAACTGAATGGCGGGACGAGCACGGAAAGCGTGCTCGCGAATGCACGAAACGAAGCGATGCGATCGGCAAATGTGGACGTTGCGTCAAATCCCGGCGTCGATCAACGAAATTCGGAGGAGTGTCGTCCAAGCCGATGGAAAATCGACGCAATAACGCGATGCACGTCGCGGGACAGCGCTAGCGAATTGCGTTACCTTCGCGTTATCCGCGCCTGGCTTCGCAGCCGGCGCCGGCGGAATCTCTGAAGCCGGGGGGCCAGGAGATGGAAGGAAACCATCTATGGCGCGGTGCCCTGATCCATTGGTTGCTGGAGAACGGACCCGTCATGAGCTTTCGTATGTCTGATCCCAAGGCGATCCGCGGCGCCGCGATGCCGTCGCGCCTGATCGCCATCGCCGTCGTCGTCATCGTGCTCGCCGCGGGCGCGTGGTGGTGGCTCAATCGTCAGCCGGGCGCGCCGGTGCTGCCGGGACTTCCGGCGACGACGACGCCTTCGACGACGGCGCCAGCAGCTTCGACGCCGGCTGCGACCGTCTCCGACGAGCTCACGGTCGATCAGCTTTATCGCGAAGCGCGCAAGGCGATGAGCGAGAACCGCATGGTCGCGCCCGCCGGCAACAACGCGCTCGAGTATTACCTCAAGATCGTCGCCAAGCAGCCCGACGATTCCGGCGCGAAGGACGCACTGCGCGAGCTGTTCCCGTTCGCGACCGGGGCGGCCGAGGATCAGATCAACCAGAACGCGTTCGACGAAGCCAATCGCATCATCGCGCTGCTCGCCGAAGCCGATCCCAGCAATTATTCGCTGACGATCCTGCGCTCGAAGCTCGATGCGAAGAAGAAGCAGGCCGATCGCGAGCAGGCGCAGGCCGCAGCCGCGGCGGCGCGTCCGCAAGCGCCGGCCGCTGCGACGCCGGCGCCCGAAACGGCGGCCGCATCGACGACGCCCGCGGCGCCGGCAGCGCAGACGGCTGAAACTCCGGCAGCGGCAGCCGCCACACCGCCGCCTTCGCCCGGTGCGGCCGATGCGAGCGCGGCGAGTGCGACCGCGAATGTCGCGACGCCTCCCGCGCGTCCGACGCCGCCGCCGGCGCCGTCCGGAGAAACGCGCGACGCATCCGTCACGAGCCCGCCCGTTCCGGTCTATCCGATCGCCGCGGCGCGCGCGCGTCAGGAAGGCTGGGTCGAAGTCGAGTTCACGGTCGGTCCGGACGGATCGGTGCAGAACGCGCACGTGGTCGC
>DASZWL010000454.1:0-1846 GCA_035546695.1 Rhodanobacteraceae bacterium
TGATTCCGAATCTCGAAGTCTGGCGGCCGTGCGATGCAGTCGAGGCGGCCGTCGCGTGGAGGCTCGCCTTGCAACGGCGCTGCGGTCCGACGGCGCTGATCCTGTCGCGGCAGAACCTTCCATTCGTTCCGCGCGACGACGAGCAGATCGCCGCGATCGAGCGCGGCGGCTACGTCGTCTCGGAGCCGGAGCGCGGTCCCGATCGCATCGTCGTCGCAACGGGCTCCGAAGTCGGACTCGCGCTCAATGTGCAGAAGCGGCTCGCCACCGAAGGCATCGGCGTGCGTGTCGTCTCGATGCCGTCGACGGCGACGTTCGATCGCCAGAGCGAGGAATACCGCGAAAGCGTGCTGCCGAGCGGCGTGCCGAAGATCGCGCTCGAAGCCGGCGCGAGCGCGCTGTGGTGGAAGTACGTGCGCGGCGAAGGTTGCGTGATCGGCATCGACCGCTTCGGCGAGTCGGCGCCCGGCCCTGCGTTGTTCGAACATTTCGGATTCACGCCGGAGCATGTCGCCGACATCGTTCGTCGCTGCTCGACAGCCATATAGCTTCGTCGTTCCCGCGAAAGCGGGAACCTAGTTCCTCTGCTCCAGCCGCCGAAAGGCGCTGGGTCCCCGCTTTCGCGGGGACGACGATGTCCTCTCCGAGAGAACCACCATGGCCCTCATCTCGCTCAAGCAACTCCTCGACCACGCGGCCGAACATTCGTACAGCCTGCCCGCATTCAACGTCAACAACATGGAGCAGATCCACGCGATCATGCAGGCGGCGGACGAAGCCGACAGCCCGGTGATCCTGCAAGCCTCCGCCGGCGCGAGGAGTTACGCCGGCGAGCCGTTTCTGCGCCATCTCGTGCTCGCCGCGGTCGAGCAGTGGCCGAACATTCCCGTGTGCCTGCATCAGGATCACGGCGCGAGCCCGGCCGTCTGCCAGGCGTCGATCCGCTCCGGTTTCACGAGCATCATGATGGACGGCTCGCTGAAGGAAGACATGAAAACGCCGGCGACCTACGAATACAACGTCATGGTCACGCGCCGCGTGGTCGACATGGCACATGCGGTCGGCGTCTCGGTCGAAGGCGAGCTCGGCTGCCTCGGTTCGCTCGAAACCGGAACGGCCGGCAAGGAAGACGGCGTCGGCGCCGAAGGCACGCTCGATCACTCGCAACTTTTGACCGACCCCGGAGAGGCCGCCGACTTCGTCGCGAAGACCGGCGTCGACGCGCTCGCCGTCGCGATCGGCACCTCGCACGGCGCGTACAAGTTCACGCGGCCGCCGACCGGCGATATCCTCGACATCGAACGCATCAAGGCGATTCATGCGCGCATTCCGTCGACGCACCTCGTCATGCACGGCTCGTCGTCGGTGCCGCAGGAATGGCTCGCCGTGATCCGCGAATTCGGCGGCGACATCAAGGAGACGTACGGCGTGCCGGTCGAGGCGATTGTCGAGGGCATCAAACATGGCGTGCGCAAGGTCAACATCGACACCGACATCCGCCTCGCGATGACCGGCGCGATCCGCCGCGCGCTCGCGAAGGACGCGAGCGAGTTCGATCCGCGCAAGTTCTTCAAGGCGTCGATCGCGGCAGCGCGCGAGATCTGCCAGTTGCGCTTCGAAGCGTTCGGCAGCGCAGGACGCGCGTCGGCGATCCGTCCGATCGCGCTCGACCGCATCGCGACGCAATACGCGAAGGCGGCCTGAGCGCATGCGATTCGCGAGCGGCGTGCGCGCGATCTTGTTCGATCTCGACGGCACGCTCGTCGATACCGCGCCGGACATCGCGGCCGCGGTCGATGCGACGCTGCGCGAGCTCGACTATCCGCTGGTCGGCAGCGACGAAGTA
>DASZWL010000455.1:0-12184 GCA_035546695.1 Rhodanobacteraceae bacterium
GACCTCCAGATCAAGACGCTGGAAGACCGCGTCAACGCCGCCGTCCAGTTCTGGTCGGAAGCCGCCGAAGTGCGCGATTTCGAAGGCGCGCGCGCGTTCTGGCCGAAGGGCGTCCAGCTCGCCAAGGAAAACGCCGAGAAGCTTTACGCGACCAGCCAGGAAGTCTTCGGCGTCACGCTGAAGACGAGCGAAGCGCTCGGCCAGCTCGCGAAGGGCTCGTTCGAGAACACGAACGAGACGATCACGCGCAACGTCAACGCGGCCAAGAAGGCTGCCAAGTAATACCGCTCGCAAGAGGCGCCGTCGCGATTCCCCTCCCCTGCGGCGGCGTCATTTTCGAGGCCGGGCTTCTTAGCCCGGCCTTTTTTATGCGTTCAGTCCAGGAACGCATCGACCTGCCAAACTCGCTCGGGATTTGATGAGACTTGCTTCGAGGGGTCCGGAAGCGGCCATCCATGGCCGCACTGTTCAAGGAAAGCACGGCTTCGAATGGCCCTGAACAGGCTCGGTTTCAGCCCTTAGGAAGAACGCCGCGCTGCTTCAGCCCTCGCGGAACACGTACCGCGCGGCGCCGATCTGGATCACGTCCTCGTGCCGCAGCAGCCGTTCCTGGATCGGCTCGGCGTTGACGAGCGTGCCGAGCTTGCTGCCGAGATCGACGAGCGTATAGCCCTTCGCGTTGATGTTGATCTCGGCGTGCCGCGGCTCGACGCCGGGACCGCCGACCTGGATCTCGGCCGCGCCGTCGTTGCCGAGCGTGACCGGCCGCGGCGGCAGCGGAATCGCGGCGCGTCCGGCTTCGGGACTCTGCGGCACGAGCCGCGCCGTGCGCAGGAACATCGTCGACGCGGCGGAGGCGACCGTGCCTGCAGCCGAAGTCGGCGGCGGGGGCGTCTTGATCGCCGGCGGCGGCCTCGGCGGCTCGGGAAGATCGAGCACGGGCAGGACGCGCGTCATCGCGGGCTCGATCGCCGGCGGAACGCGCGGATGCTCTCCGGTGATCGTCCGCGAACGCTCGGTCGCCGGCGCCTGTGACGCAGCCGTGCGCGCCGGCGGCGTGACGCGGTCGAGCTCGCCCTCGTCCGGGAAGACTTCGAGGAATCGCGCGCGCAAGGCCTGTGCGCGCTCGTGCGCGGCGCGGCTCTCCTCGAGCGAGGTCTCGATCGATGCCGCGCGCCGGTCGCGCTCGGCCGCATCGAACTCGCCGAGCTTGTGGCGAAGGTCGATTTCCTGCCGGTCGAGCTTGACGGCCTCGTGCGCCGCATCGATCTCGCGCAGCGCGTTGCGCAGGCCCGCGTATGCCGCCATCGCCTGCTGGCGCAGCGGCTCGGACTTCTTCTCGACCGCCTCGAGCTGGCGCGCGTAATCGGCATCGACGCGCCGGTAGACCGGCTCGGCGAAGTCCGACTTCAGCGCCTCCATCGATGCGCGCCGCGCGCGCAGCTGATCGGCTTCCTGCTTGAGCGCCTTCAGCGCATCGATCGGACCGAGATCGACCCCGGCCAAAAGCTCCGCCTTGACGCGAGCCTCGCCCATAACCGCTTCCCCCATTGCCGCGATGACCGATTCTCGCCAGCGGATCGTTTTGGCCCGCTGCGACAAACTGTCGCGGGATTATGCCGAGCGCGCCGCACGCGGCACAACGCAAGGACCGCCACAGGTAGCGGACCGCCGACGGACGGCGCCGGAAAGCGCATCCGAACCGGCTCTCTTTATCAATTGCGGGCGCAAATCGGCGACTGATATAATTTTCCGGCTTTGCAGGACCGCTCGGGTACTCGACCGGCGTCCGGCGCCTTCCCGACGGGATTTTCCGCACGCCGCCTTGCCCACGACCGGCAAGGGAGCGCGCAGGGTCGTCTTCGCCGGGCAGGAATCCCCTCTTGCCATGCTACGTCACGGCGCGTCTATCGGGGAATCGCCGGATCGGAAGCCGAAGCGTTCCGGGCAGTCGCCCGCGACGAGGTTCTGTCGGGACGGATGACGGGAATGGATCGGTTGCGTCTTCGCACGGGATCGGTGGGCTGGATCCTCGCAGGCGCGCAGGCGGCGGTGGCGCTTTCGAGCGCGCTGGTCGCCTGGATCGGATGGGGACATGCGGCGGGCGCGGCGGCGTTGTTCGGCGGCTTAGCCGTCGTGCTTCCCGCGGCGTATTTCGCCGCGAAGGTGAACCGGCGCAGCAATGCGACGGCGCCTGAGGTGCTCGGCGCGTTCTACCGGGCGGAAGTCGGAAAGCTGGTCCTGACGGCGGTCTTGTTCTGGATCGGCGCGAAATGGTTCGGTCAGCACTTCGCGCCGCTCATCCTCGCTTCGATCGCGTGCCTCGCGACGAACTGGGTGATGGTGGCGGTCACGAAGTCCTGGTAGGAACGGTCGGGAAGATCGTTCCTCGGCACGAGAAGCGTGCCGCCGCATCGAGCGCGGAAGCGGTCGATGCGAAAAACGTGGCGCGGCTCGGCCGCGGCCGTTTTCCGCAAATCGCGGCAGGATGCCGGGTCTTGCGATCGACATTCCCTCGGCTCGGGTTGGAAGCGGAACTCAAGGACTATGGCATCCGAAGGCGGTCACGACAGCAGCGGCTACATCCTGCATCACCTGACCAATCTCAAGTTCGACTTGAAGACGATGTCGGTGAACCCCGAGGCCACGGGCTTCTGGGTGCTGCACCTCGACTCGGTCTTCTTCTCGATCGTGCTCGCGGTGATCTTCGTCGCGATGTTCCGCATCGCCGCGCGCAAGGCGACGAGCGGCGTGCCGGGCAAGTGGCAGAACTTCATCGAGCTCTGCATCGAGTTCGTCGACAGCCAGGTCAAGGACGCGTTCCACCACACCTCGAGGTTCGTGGCGCCGATGGCGCTGCTGGTCGGGTTCTGGGTGTTCCTGATGAACTTCATGGACATGCTGCCGGTGGATCTCCTGCCGGCTGCCGCGGGCGGCATCGGCGTCGATCATCTGCGCACGGTCCCGTCGACCGATCCGAACGTCGCGCTCGGCATGTCGCTGACGGTGTTCCTGATCGCGTTCGGCTACAGCTTCGTCAAGAAGGGCTTCGGCGGCGTCGGCGCGGAGTTCCTGTTCCATCCGTTCGGCAAATGGCTGATGCCGGTCAATTTCCTTCTGAAGTGCGTCGAGGAGCTCGCCAAGCCGGTGAGCCTCGGCCTTCGACTCTTCGGCAACATGTACGCCGGCGAGATGATCTTCATCCTGCTCGCGACGTTCACGCTGAGCCTCGGCTTCGGCGCCGGCGCGACGGCGGTCTCGTGGCTCTCGTTCGTCGTATTCGCGCTGCTTGCGGTCGCCGTCGTCGTGCTGTTCGCGCGGGGACTGTGGAAACCGGCGCTGATCCTGCTCGTCGGCGTGCCGGTGCTCGGCATCCTCGGCTGGATTCCCGGCGTCGGCGCGGGCGCGTTCACGCAGATCCTGCTCGCGACGGCGTGGACGATCTTCCACATCCTGATCATCTCGCTGCAGGCGTACATCTTCATGGTCCTGACCGTCGTCTACATGGCGATGGCCGCGGATCACCATTGAAGCGACACGATTCACCGATTCAGAAACACCACACGCGTACTACGGAGACAACGATGGAAGCTCTCGCAAGTGTAGAAGGCCTGACGGCCGTCGCCGCGGCCCTCATGCTCGGCCTCGGCGGCATCGGCGCCGCGATCGGCATGGGCCTCATGGGCGGCAAGTTCCTCGAAGGCGCCTCGCGCCAGCCCGAGCTCGTCCCGATGCTGCAGGGCAAGATGTTCCTTCTGGTCGGCCTGATCGACGCGATTCCGATCATCGGCGTCGGCATCGCGATGTACCTCACGTTCGTCGATCCGTTCTCGGCGAAGATCGCCGCCGGCATCGCCGGGCACTGAAGCCGATCGAAACGCTGTCGAGGGTTTGACCCGTGACCATCAACGCGACACTCATCGCCCAGATGATCGTCTTCCTGATCCTCATCTGGATCACGATGAAATACATCTGGCCGCACCTGATGACGGCGATGGACGAGCGCACCCGGCGTATCTCCGAAGGCCTTTCGGCCGCCGAGAAGGCGCGCAAGGACCTCGCCGACGCCGACGCGCGCGTAGCGGACGAGATCCGCAAGGCGCGTACGGAAGCCGCCGCGATCATCGACAAGGCGCACCAGCAGGCCGGCCAGATCGTCGAGAAGGCCAAGCAGGACGCGATCGTCGAGGCGACGCGCCAGAAAGCGACCGCCGCGGCCGACATCGAGAGCATGGCGCACCGCGCGCGCGAGGAATTGCGCAGCCAAGTCGCCTCGCTCGCGGTATCGGGCGCCGAGAAGATCCTGAAGCGCGAGATCGACGCGAACGCCCACAAGGCGCTGCTCGATCAGCTCGTTGCCGAGATGGGATGACATGTCGCAGCCGCTGACACTCGCACGTCCGTATGCGCGCGCCGCGTTCGAGCTCGCCTCGTCGGGCAACGCGCTCGCCGACTGGGCGAGGAAGCTCGCGTTCGCGGCGCAGGCCGCCGCCGATCCGCAGGCGCACGCGCTGATCGGCGATCCGCGCGTGACGCCGGCCGAGCTCGCTTCGCTATTCCTGCCCGACGGCGAGCCGATCGACTCGCCGTTCGCGAACTTCGTGAAGCTCCTCGCCGACAACCATCGTCTCGAGGCGCTGCCGGAGATCGCGGCGCTGTTCGAGCAGCACAAGCGCGAGGCGGAGAAGATCCTTCAGGTGCGCGTGCGTTCGGCGACGCCGATCGACGCCGGCGAAGCCGCGAAGCTCAAGGACGCGCTGAAGCGCCGCTTCGGCCGCGACATCGAGCTCGAGCAGACGGTCGATCCGAGCGTGCTCGGCGGCGCGGTCATTGATGCCGGCGATGTCGTGATCGACGGGTCGGTGCGCGGAAGGTTGCATCAGCTTGAAGCGGCGTTGACGCACTGAAGCGGGGAATGGTGAATCGGGAATAGAGAATCGGTAGAAGCACCCGTACCTGCCATTCCCAATTCCCCATTCCCAATTCCCAACCAAAGAATCCGTGCGGCGCGAAGCGACGCACACCGAAGGAAATCCCATGGCAACCACACTCAACCCGTCCGAAATCTCCGAGCTCATCAAGAGCCGCATCGAGAAGTTCAAGCCCAGTGCCGAGGCGCGCAACGAGGGCACGCTGACCAGCGTGTCGGACGGCATCGTGCGCATCCACGGCCTCAACGACGTGATGTCGGGCGAGATGGTGGAGCTGCCGAACAATACGTTCGCGCTCGCGCTGAACCTCGAGCGCGACTCGGTCGGCGCGGTCGTGCTCGGCGACTACGAGCACCTGCGCGAAGGCGACACCGCGAAGACGACGGGCCGCATCCTCGAGGTGCCGGTCGGTCCCGAGATGCTCGGCCGCGTCGTCAACGCGCTCGGCGCGCCGATCGACGGCAAAGGCCCGATCAACACCAGGCAGACCTCGCCGGTCGAGAAGGTCGCGCCGGGCGTGATCTGGCGCAAATCGGTCTCGCAGCCGGTGCAGACCGGCTACAAGTCGATCGACTCGATGATCCCGATCGGCCGCGGCCAGCGCGAGTTGATCATCGGCGACCGCCAGACCGGCAAGACCGCGGTCGCGATCGACACGATCATCAACCAGAAGAACTCGGGCGTTAAGTGCATCTACGTCGCGATCGGACAGAAGCAGTCCTCGATCGCGAACGTCGTGCGCAAGCTCGAAGAGTACGGCGCGCTCGATCACACGATCATCGTCGCCGCCGCCGCCGCCGACTCGGCCGCGATGCAGTACATCGCGCCGTATGCCGGCTGCGCGATGGGCGAATATTTCCGCGATCGCGGCGAAGATGCGCTGATCATCTACGACGATCTCACCAAGCAGGCGTGGGCGTATCGCCAGATCTCGCTGCTGCTGCGCCGTCCGCCGGGCCGCGAGGCGTATCCGGGCGACGTGTTCTACCTGCATTCGCGCCTGCTCGAGCGCGCCGCGCGCGTCAACGAGGACTACGTCGAGCGCGAGACGAAGGGCGCGGTCAAGGGCAAGACCGGATCGCTGACCGCGCTGCCGGTCATCGAGACGCAGGCCGGCGACGTCTCGGCGTTCGTTCCGACGAACGTCATCTCGATCACCGACGGCCAGATCTTCCTCGAGACCGATCTTTTCAACGCCGGCATCCGCCCGGCCGTGAACGCCGGCATCTCGGTGTCGCGCGTCGGCGGCGCCGCGCAGACGAAGATCATCAAGAAGCTCTCGGGCGGCGTGAAGCTCGCGCTCGCGCAGTACCGCGAACTCGCGGCGTTCGCGCAGTTCGCGTCCGATCTCGACGCCGCGACGCGCGCGCAGCTCGAACGCGGCCAGCGCGTGACCGAGCTCATGAAGCAGAAGCAATACGCGCCGCTCTCGATCGCCGAGCTCGCGCTGTCGCTCTACGCAGCCGAGAAGGGCTATCTCGACGACATCCCGGTCGCGAAGATCCTGCCGTTCGAAAGCGCGCTGCACGCGCACTTCGAGAACAACTACGGCGATCTCGTCAAGAAGATCAACGACACCGCCGACTGGAACAACGACATCGAGGCCGCGTTCAAGAAGGGCATCGAGGAATTCAAGAAGACCGGTAGCTGGTGACGCATAGGGTGGGCCTCGGCCCACCGTCGTGATGAATGACATCGGTGGGCCAAGGCCCGCCCTATATTGGGTTCGAGCATGGCTGGCGCACGCGAAATCCGCACCAAGATCAAGAGCGTCGCGAACACGCGCAAGGTGACGCGCGCGCTCGAGATGGTCTCGGCCTCGAAGATCAGGAAGGCGCAGGACCTCATGCGCGCCTCGCGTCCGTACGCGCGCGCGATGCGTCAGGTGATCGGCCACATCGCGCATGCGACGGCCGAGTACAAGCATCCGTTCATGGTCACGCGCGAGAGCGTCAAGCGCGTCGGCTACATCGTCGTCTCGACCGACCGCGGACTTTGCGGCGGCTTGAACGCGAACCTGTTCCGTCGCCTGCTCGCCGAGATCCGCGAGTGGCAGACGAAAGGCGTCGAGGTCGACGTCGTCACGATCGGCAGCAAGGCGAACGCGTTCTTCCGGCGCCTCAAGGTCAACCTCGTCGGCAGCGTGACGCATCTCGGCGAGAAGCCGCAGATCGCCAAACTCATCGGCGTCATCAAGGTCATGCTCGACGCCTACACGGCGGGCCGCGTCGATCGGTTGAATCTCGCGTTCAACGATTTCGTCAACACGATGACGCAAAAGCCGACGATCTCGCAGCTGTTGCCGCTGCCGCCGTCGGAGCAGTTCGCGAGCGCGCACAACTGGGATTACCTCTACGAGCCCGATCCCGAGACCGTCATGGAGCACGTGCTGACGCGCTACGTCGAGTCGCTCGTCTACCAGGCGACGCTCGAGAACCTCGCGAGCGAGCACGCGGCGCGAATGGTCGCGATGAAGAGCGCTTCGGACAATGCGACGAAGGCGATCGATTCGCTGACGCTCGTCTACAACAAGGCGCGCCAGGCGGCGATCACGCAGGAGATTTCGGAGATCGTCGGCGGCGCGGCGGCGGTCTGACAACGGAGGGAATGGGGAATCGGGAATAGGGAATCGAGAGAGAGCGCTCTGACGATTCCCTATTCCCCATTCCCGATTCCCATTGCACGAACACAGCAGATTTAGCGGAGTTTCAAAAATGAGCCAGGGCAAAGTCGTCCAGATCATCGGCGCCGTCGTCGACGTCGAGTTCCCGCGCGAGTCCGTGCCGAAGGTGTACGACGCGCTCAAGGTCGAGGGCACCGCCTCGCCGATCACGCTCGAGGTGCAGCAGCAGCTCGGCGACGGCGTCGTGCGCACGATCGCGCTCGGCTCGACCGACGGACTGAGGCGCGGCCTCGTTGCCGAGAACACCGGCGAAGGCATCAAGGTGCCGGTCGGCGAAGCGACGCTCGGCCGCATCATGGACGTGCTCGGCACGCCGATCGACGAAAAGGGTCCGATCGGCGAGAAGGAGCAGTGGGTCATCCACCGCTCGCCGCCGTCGTACGACGAGCAGGCAGCGGCGAACGAGCTGCTCGAGACCGGCATCAAGGTCATCGACCTCGTCTGCCCGTTCGCGAAGGGCGGCAAGATCGGCCTCTTCGGCGGCGCCGGCGTCGGCAAGACCGTCAACATGCTCGAGCTCATCAACAACATCGCGACGCAGCACGCGGGCCTTTCGGTGTTCGCCGGCGTCGGCGAGCGCACGCGCGAAGGCAACGACTTCTATCACGAGATGATCGAGGCCGGCGTCGTCAAGCTCGACAACATGAAGGAATCGAAGGTCGCGATGGTGTACGGCCAGATGAACGAGCCGCCGGGCAACCGCCTGCGCGTCGCGCTCACGGGCCTCACGATGGCCGAATACTTCCGCGACCAGAAGGACGCATCGGGCAAGGGCCGCGACGTGCTGTTCTTCGTCGACAACATCTATCGCTACACGCTCGCCGGCACGGAAGTCTCGGCGCTGCTCGGACGCATGCCCTCGGCGGTCGGCTATCAGCCGACGCTCGCCGAAGAAATGGGCGTGCTGCAGGAGCGCATCACGTCAACGAAGACCGGCTCGATCACGTCCGTGCAGGCGATTTACGTTCCAGCCGACGACCTGACCGATCCGTCGCCCGCGACGACTTTCTCGCATCTCGACGCGACCGTCGTGCTCTCGCGCAACATCGCCGCGCTCGGCATTTATCCAGCCGTCGATCCGCTCGACTCGACCTCGCGCCAGCTCGATCCGAACGTGATCGGCACCGAGCACTACGAGACCGCGCGCCGCGTGCAGGGCATGCTGCAGCGCTACAAGGAACTGAAGGACATCATCGCGATCCTCGGCATGGACGAGCTCAGCGAAGAAGACAAGGCGACCGTCGCGCGCGCGCGCAAGATCGAGCGCTTCTTCTCACAGCCGTTTCACGTCGCCGAAGTGTTCACGGGCTCGCCGGGCAAGTACGTCTCGCTCAAGGACACGATCCGCGGCTTCAAGATGATCTGCGACGGCGAATGCGATCACATCCCCGAGCAGGCGTTCTACATGGTCGGCGGCATCGAGGAGGCCTTCGAGAAGGCCAAGGCGATGGAGAAGAAGGCGGCCTAAGGCGAAGAGCCGGGATTCGGGATTCGATATTCGGGATGGCATCGACGTCCCGCAGCGAATATCCCGAATCCCGACATCCCGAATCCCGTCTTTTGACAAACAAAGCGAGTACCCCATGGCCACCATCCGCTGCGACATCGTCTCCGCCGAGGAAGAAATCTTCCACGGCGAAGCGACTCTCGTCGTCGCCACCGGCGAGGAAGGCGAGCTCGGCATCGCGCCGCGTCACGCCGCGCTGATCACGCGCCTCAAGCCCGGACAGGTGCGCCTGCATCTGCCGAACGGCGAGGAGCAGTTCTTCTACGTCTCGGGCGGCATCCTCGAAGTGCAGCCGAGCGTCGTCACGGTGCTCGCCGACACGGCGCTCCGCGCGAAGGATCTCGACGAAGCCTCCGCGCGCAAGGCGAAGGAAGAAGCCGAGCGCGCGCTCGCCAACCGCGCCGACGCGCTCGAAGTCGCGCAGGCGCAGGCGCAGCTCGCGCAGGCCCTCGCGCAGCTGCAGGCACTGGAGCGGCTGCGGCGTTCGCTGAAGCACTGAGGCACAGCGGCTTCGCAGACGAAAACGCCGGCTCGATGCCGGCGTTTTCGTTTGCATGCAGGCTGCCGTCGCAGCCGCCGAACGTTTGGATACCGTCGTTGACGTTCGTACTCGATCCGACCGTCAGATACCCTCGAAACACGACGCCGAACGGCAGAGCGAGCTCGCCCGGAACTGTGTGGACGAGCACAACCGGACGCGAGCCGAACGCGCGACGATGCGATCCCGAACCGCCGGTCTCTCCGATGCGCAGAGCCATCGCACTCAGCCTCGCGGCGCTGTTCTCGAACGGATTCGCGCACGCACAGAATGCGTCGAGCCTCGCGAGCGTCGACACGTACGGCACGTTCGAAAGCGGCGGCGTCACGGCCGTCGTCAGCGGCGATGCGAACGGCAACGCCACGGCGGCGCTCGAAGTGCTCGCGCCGGACGCGTCGGACTATCGCGTCGCGCATCCGCTCGTGCGCATCGACGCGACGCATTTCGTCGGCAGCCTTTTCTTTCTGCAGCCGGGTGCGGCCTATGGCGTGCGCGTGACGCTTTCCGATCCCGACGGCGTGACCGGCTCCGCGACGCTCTCGAAGAACCTCGCAACGCGCGCCGAGGATTCGGCGTTCGTGCCTGCGCGCACGCTCTACGTCGCGCCGAACGGATCTGACGGCAACACGGGCACGAATCCATCGCAGCCGTTGAAGACGATCCAGCATGCGGCGGATCTCTCGCAGCCGGGCGATCTCGTCTCGATCGCAGCCGGCGTCTATCGCGAGGACGTGCAAGTCTCGACGTCGGGAACGGCAAGCGCGCCGATCGTCTTCCGCGGCAGCGCCGGCGCGATCCTCGACGGCGCCGATCCCACGATCGCCGCCGGCGTCGCGTGGGTCGATCGCGGCGGCGGCGTCTGGTCCTACGCGGCCGGTTATTCGACCGATCTCGTCGTGACCGACGAAGGCCGCCTCTTCGACTATGGCAGCCTCGACGACCTGCGAGCGCTCGCGGCCGGCGCGCCAGGCGGATCGTTCGCCGACGGCACCGACGTCTACGTCAAGTTCAGTGACGGCTCGTCGCCCGCGACGCACGCGATGAACGTCTCGCGCTACGACGCCGGCTTCTACGTCGACGGCGCGAGCCGCGTGCGCATCGAGAATCTCGAGATCCGCTATTACGGCAGCAACGAGTTCGGCCGCGCGGTCTATCTTCGTTACGCGAACGAATGCACCGTCAGCGGCAGCCATCTGCACGAGAACGGCGCGACCGGCGTCTGGATCAAGGGCGGCGCGCGCAACGTCGTCGAGGACAACGACATCGCCGACACGTCGATCATCGGCTGGCCGTGGGATCTCACGCACGAGAGCACCGCGCAGAACACCGGCGTCTACATGACCGACGACAACGGCCAGGGCAACGTCATCCGGCGCAACCGCCTGCACGGCACTTACGACGGCGTGCATCCCTGCGGCAGCGCCGCGCCCGACGGCGCGTTCACGAGCGAGACCGACGTCTACGACAACGTCATCGACACGCATAGCGACGACGCGATCGAATCTGAAGGTTATTGCTCGAACGTGCGCCTCTGGAACAACACGATCCGGGACAGCCTCATGGCGTTCGCGGTCGCGCCGGCGTCGCCGGGGCCGACGTGGATCGTGCGCAACACCGCGTACGACATCGGCAACGTGCCTTCGCACCTCGTCTTCGGGCAGACGCCGAGCGACATCAAGATCAACAGCGATTATCCCGAGGCGGTCGGTCCGCTGCTCGTCTATCACAACACGTTCGTAACGACGGTCGACGACGCCGACGCGCTGACGTTCTTCGATCCCGGCAACGCGACATGGCTCTACAGCCGCAACAACGTCTACGTCGCGCCACACAACGCGCTGCGCAAGTACAACACGATCTCCCTCGACCTCGACTTCGACGATCTCTACTCGAGCGGCGGCGCAGCGCTCGTCAGCTGGTACAACACGAACTATCCGACGCTCGCGTCGGTTCAGTCGGAGCTCGGCGAGGAGCTTCACGGCATCTCGGCCGACCCCGCGCTCGCGAACGCTGCCGCCGGCGACTTCACGCCGACCGCCGCGAGCCCGCTCGTCGATCGCGGCGTGCCGATCCCGGGCATCAGCGACACGGTGCCCGACGGTCTTCCCGACATCGGCGCCGTCGAGCGCATCCCGCGCACCGACGCGATCTTCGCGAACGGCTTCGATCCGTAACGCTTGCCGCGTTTCCCTCTCCCGCTTGCGGGAGAGGGTTGAGGTGAGGGCACTCTTGAGCGAACGTCGCGGGTGGGTCGAACCGACTTGCCCTCACCCTACCCTTTCCCGCAAGCGGGAGAGGGAAAGAATGCGCAGCAAGATCGCCGCAAACATGCCCTAGAATGGCGCATCCTCCGCGGAGACTTGAGGCATATGGCCGCGGCCCCGCTGCACGTGATCTTCCTCGCCGCCGGCGAGGGCAAGCGCATGAAATCGTCGAAGCCGAAGGTGCTGATGCCGCTCGCCGGTCGGCCGATGCTCGCGCACGTGCTCGACACCGCGCGCGCTCTCCAGCCGGCGCGCATCCAT
>DASZWL010000456.1:0-15906 GCA_035546695.1 Rhodanobacteraceae bacterium
TCCGCGATCGACGCCGGGCATCGAGATCGGCTTGCGCCACGATCCGATGGGCGTGCCGTTCCAGAACGGACCGATCGTCGGCGCCGACGTGTTCGCGCCGCTCGACGAGGTCGTCATCGGCGGCCGCGACGGCATCGGCAAAGGCTGGCGCATGCTGATGGAATCGCTCGCAGCCGGGCGCTCGATCTCGCTGCCGGCGTTGAGCGTCGGCGCGGCGCAGATGGCGACGCGCATCAGCGGCGCGTATGCGACCGTGCGCGAGCAGTTCGACACGCCGATCGGACGTTTCGAAGGCATCGAAGAGCCGCTCGCGCGCATCGCCGGCCTCACGTATCTCATGAGCGCGACGCGCACCCTCACTTGCGGCGCGCTCGACTCCGGGGAGAAGCCCGCCGTGCCGGGCAATATCTGCAAGGCATATCTCACCGAAGCGATGCGACAGGTCGTCTCCGACGCGATGGACATCCGCGCCGGCAGTGCGATCCAGCGCGGACCGCGCAACACGCTCGCTCGCGCGTGGGATGCGGTGCCGATCGGCATTACGGTCGAGGGCGCGAACATCCTGACGCGCTCGATGATCATCTACGGACAGGGCGCGATCCGCTGCCATCCGTTCGTGCAGAAGGAGATACAGGCCGTCGCCGCCAATGATCTCGCCGCGTTCGACAAGGCGATCTTCGGGCACGTCAATCTCTTCATCACGCGCGCGACGCGCACGAAGCTGCTCGCATGGACCGGCTCGCGCATCGCCGGCACGCCGCACGTGCAGGACACCAAGCGCTATTACCAGCATCTCTCGCGCTTCTCGGCGGCGTACTCGATCACGTCGGACGTCGCGATGGGTACGCTCGGCGGATCCTTGAAGCGGCGCGAAAAACTGTCCGGACGTCTCGCCGATGCGCTCGCGTATCTCTACCTCGCGAGCGCGGCGCTGAAGCGCTATCACGACGAGCCGAAGACCGCGTCGAATTTCGCGCTCTGCCGCTGGAGCGTCGAGCTCTGTCTTTATCGCGTGCAGGAAGCGCTGGTCGGCGTGCTCGACAATCTTCCGGTGCGCTGGATCGCGGTTCTCATGAAGCTCGCGATCTTTCCGCTCGGCGCGCGCTTCCGGCCGCCGTCGGACCGGCTCGGCAGCGAAGTCGCGCGCTCGATCCTCGAGGATCGCGAGGCGCGGCACACGCTGACGTCCGACGTGTTCGTGCCGCCGCCGAACGAGCCCGGTCTCGGCGCGCTCGAAGCCGCGCTCGACAAAGCCGTGCGCGCGATCCCGGTCGAGACGAAGCTTCGCGACGCGGTGCGCGCCGGCAACCTCGACCGCGCACCGGGCTACATGCTCGACGATCTCGGTCTCGCGGCCGGCGTGATCTCGAAGGCCGAGTACGATCTCCTCAACGATGCGCGCGATGCGCGGGACGAAGTCATCGCGGTCGATGCGTTTCCGCCGGAGGTCTACCGGACCTTGCACTGATCGAGCACTTGACGTCGCACCTTACGGGCCACGCCTCGTCGCATCCCACGCCGTCATTCCCGCGAAAGCGGGAATCCATTGTGCCTCCCGAAGCAAAATGGATTCCCGCTTTCGCGGGAATGACGAAGAAACAAGATTGACCGAGCAACGACCGAAGCCGCGATCGCGAGCGGCGTGTTCGGCGTGCCGACGTTGCGCATCGGCAGCGAATTGTTCTGGGGCTACGACGCGACGCCGATGATCGAAGACCGGATCGCGAATCCGGCGCGTTTCGCGTCGTCCGAATACCGTCGGCTCGCCACACTTCCGATCGCGGCCGAACGTCGACGCTGATTCTGCGCTTCGCTGATCGAGCTAGCCGACACCGTCGCCGAGCGCGACGGCCGGCCCTTCGTGCGTACTGACGAGATTGCGTCCGCCCGATTTCGAGCGGTACAGCGCGCCATCCGCGCGCTCGATCAGATCGTCGGGAACGGCGACGTCTTCGTCGAGCGCAGCGACGCCGAGGCTCACCGTGAGTCCGATGCGCACGCCGGAGATCAGCATCGGCATCTCCTGCACGCGACGCCGGATGCGCTCGGCGACGACTTCGGCGTCGGCCGCGCCCGCGCCCGGCAAGAGGATCAGAAACTCCTCGCCGCCGTAACGGCCGAGCGCGTCGCCCTGGCGCAGCTCGCCGGCGATCGGCTCGATGACGCCGCGCAGGCACTGATCGCCGGCGCGATGGCCGTAGCTGTCGTTGACGTGCTTGAAATGATCGAGATCGAGGAACAGCAGCGACAGCGGCTCTTCGGTCTGGCGCGCCTTCGCGAACTCGGCGCGAAGTCGCGCGAGGATCGCGCGGCGGTTGAGGACGCCGGTCAACGGATCGTGCTCGGCGAGCTTGTGCGCGACGTCGCGCTCGAAACGGAGCGAGACGGTCTGCCCCGCGAGCACGAACGCGAGCACGAGGTTCGAGTAGGCGAGCGCGGCGGGCAAACCGAACTCGAGCCAGAGCGGCAGCGGCCACTGCATGCGCAACTGCAGGACGCGCGCGATCACGAGCAGCAGCGCAGGAATCCACGCACCGAGGAAAATCCCGCCGCGCCGTCCGCCCTGCTGCCAGACCAGCACGGCCGCCGTGATCAGAAGCGGGATCGTCAGCAGCACGAGGATCGAGAGCACGTCCTCGATCCACCAGCCGCGCGAGACGATCGGCGTCACGGCGCAGACGGCGAGCGCCGTGAATATCCATACCGAGGCGCCGAGCGCGCGATCCAGCCGCGGCGCCCAGCGCGAAAGCTCGAGGAAGAGCCGCGAGAACGCGATGTTGAGCGCGATCGCGAGCAGCGCCGCGCACCACGCCGGCCGCTGCGCCATCGGCGCGAGCCATTTCATGACCGGCAATTCGTAACCGATGCCGAAGATGTAGAGCTCGTACACGACGAGGAACAGCACGTAGCCGACGAAGTACGCGTACATGCGCTCGCGCAGCGCGACGAAGAACGCGGCCATCACGAGCAAGGTCGCGAGCTGGATCGCCGGGAACAGCACGTCGAGCCGCGCGCGGGAGAGATCGGCGGCGCGGTAATCCGATACGTCGCGCACCTCGACGCGGCGCGGGATCGCGCGTTCGGGCTCGACGTGCAGATAGACCGACGTGCTTGCCGTCAGCGTCCGCGGAAGCACCGTGACGATCGCGTGGCGCGTGTAGCCGGGATCGCCGACATCGCTGTAGATGCTGCGCGGCTGGCCGACGTAGCGCGGCGGCGCGTAGATCTCGACGCGAAGGCCGACCGGATCGAACACGGCGAGCACCGGCGGACGCGGATCGCTCCAGTCGGAAGCAAGCCGGATTCGATACCAGACCCCGCGCTCGCGAGAAGGAATCAGCGCCGCATAGTCCTGCGCCTTGAAGCTCGCGTCGAGGGCGCCGGAGACGATGTCCGCGGGCTGCGCCGAATCGGCGCCGTCGAGACGCTCGACGATCAGCGGCACGCCCTCAGCGCGCGCCGGCTTCGCCGCGAACGCGATGAACGCGACGATCGACCAGCCTGCGATGACGATCGCTCTCAGCACGCGTGATGCCCCTTCGGAGGCGATGGTAACGCGCGCCGTCCGGAATGGAAGCTGCGCACGAGGATCGCGCCGCTTCAGGCCAGGTGCCGCGCGACGCGGCCGATCGCGGCGATCGCACGGTCCATCATCGCTTCGTCGACGTCGAGATGCGTCACGGCGCGCACGCGCGATGCGCCCATCGGCGTCACGCGCACGCGTTCGGCGAGCAGCGCCTCGGCGAATTTCGCGGCCGAAAGCCCACTCGCGGCGACGTCGAAGTAGACGAGATTCGTCTCGACCTCGGCCGGATCGATCGCGATGCCGGCAAGATCGGCGATGCCCGTCGCGAGCCGGCGCGCGTTCGCGTGATCCTCGGCGAGCCGTTCGACGTGATGGTCGAGCGCGTATTCGCACGCGGCGGCGATGATGCCGCTCTGGCGCATCGCGCCGCCCCAGCGCAGCTTGAGGCGGAACGCCTCGTCGCAGAACGCGCGCGGGCCGGCGAGGACCGCGCCGCCGGGCGCGCCGAGCCCTTTCGAGAAATCGATCCAGACCGAATCGAAGCCGCGTGCGTAGACGTTCGCGTCGATGTGCGTCGCGATGCACGCGTTGAAGAGCCGCGCGCCGTCCATGTGCGTCGCGAGCTTCGCTCCGTGCGCGACGCGGACGACGGCTTCGAGCGTCGCGAGCGGCCAGATCGCGCCGCCGCCGAGGTTCGCGGTCTGCTCGACCTCGACGAGCCGCTGGCGCGGTGCGTACGGCGCATCGGGACGGAGCGCCGCGCGCAGCCGGTCGGCGTCGAAGATGCCGCGCGTTCCGGCGAGCGAGTGGATCATCACGCCGGCGAGCGCGGCGGGTCCGCCGCCTTCGAAGCCGATGAGATGCGAGGTCGCGTCGCAGAGCACTTCCTCGCCGGGCCGGCAATGCACGGCGAGCGCGATCTCGTTCGCCATCGTGCCGGACGGCAGGAACACGGCGGCTTCCTTGCCGAGCAGCGCCGCGCAACGCTCGACGAGGCGGTTGACGGTCGGATCCTCGTTCGCGCGCTCGTCGCCGACTTCGGCGGCGGCCATCGCGGCGCGCATGCCGGTCGTGGGGCGGGTCTTGGTGTCGCTGGCGAGGTCGATGAGCGGGGTCATGCGCGCATCGTACCGCGGCGTTCCCCTTCTTCCGCCGCGCTGTTCCTCTCCCGCTTGCGCTGTTCCCCCTCTCCCGCCGCGCGGGAGAGGGTCGGGGTGAGGCAATCCTGCGGAAGCGTCTCGCCAGCGTGCCCTCACCCTGCCCTCTCCCGCAAGCGGGAAAGGGGAAAAGCGTCACGCGAGATGCGCGTCGATCAGTGCACGCGCCGCTTTCGGAATCGCGCTGACCGGTCCCGTATTGCCCGGAAACGTCAGCCGCGTGTAGTAGCTCCCTTCCATCAGCAGCATCAGCGCGTCGCCAAGCACGTCCGGCTCCTTCGCACCCATCTCGCGCGCGAGTCTGCGCAAACGCCGCCGGATCTCGGTCTTGTACTTGTGCACGATGTCGCCGAGCCGCTGGTTGTCCTCCGGAATCTCGACGCACGCGTTGCCGAGCGCGCAGCCGCGGCTCGTCTTGCAGCCCGAGGCTTCCTTCATCTTGTGGCGCGCGAGATCGACGACCGATTCGATCAACGCCTCGACCTGCCGGCGCGGATTGCCGGCGTACGGCGCGATCACCTCGTCCCACCATTTCCAGTATTCGCCTTCCTGGTCGATCAGGTACTCGGCGACGAGATCGTCCTTCGACGGGAAGCTCCGGTAGAAGCTCATCTTGTTCGTGCCGGCCTCGCTCGCGATCGCGTCGACGCCGACCGCGCGGATGCCGTGGCGGTAGAAGAGCTCGCAGGCCGTATCGAGGATGCGGTCGCGCACGCGCGGGCGATCCGCGTTTCCGGACCTCGCGACGTCGGACTTCGTGCCCTCGGACGACAGGGCCTTGGCGCTCATTTCACCGACTCCCGCCAACCGCTCGTCGGCTGGCTCTTGAAAACGATTCCGATTGACATAGGTGTGACCGGTAAGTAACCTGTTACCGATCGGTAACTTTCGGCAGCTTCGGGGCGCGAGGGTTCCAAGTCAAGACGCCACGCAGCAAGGAACAAGTCACATGAGGCCGCCGGCACGAAAAATCACGCCGGAGGGCTCCGACACAAGGAATCGACCATGCCAGCCCTGAATCTTTCCCGCGCCGGATCGGCGCTGCTCGCGACCGCGCTGACGCTCGCGCTTGCTGCCTGCGCTCGCTCGCAGGCGTCCGGACCCACGCCTGCCCCGCCCGCGCCCGAGGTCACCGTCGCGACCGTGATCGCGAAGCAGCTCCGCGACTTCGAGGAGTTCACCGGCCGGCTCGAAGCCGTCGACAGTGTCGAGATCCGTCCGCGCGTCAGCGGTTTCATCGATTCGGTGCAGTTCACCGAAGGCGCGCGCGTCAGGAAAGGCCAATTGCTGTTCCGCATCGATCCGCGTCCGTTCCAGGCCGAAGTGAATCGACTGACGGCCGAGCTTCGCCGCGCCCGCTCGCAGGCGGCGCTCGCCGAATCGAACCACTCGCGCGGCGAGCGGCTGATTTCGCAGAAGCTGATCTCGCAGCAGGATTTCGATCAGCTCGCGACGACGGCGAGCACCGCGAACGACGAGATCGGCTCCGCGCAGGCGGCGCTCGAAGCCGCGCGCCTCAACCTCGAGTTCACCGAAGTGCGCTCGCCGATCGATGGCCGCGTGTCGCGCGCGCTGATCACGGCCGGCAACCTCGTCTCGAACACGAGCGTCCTGACGACGGTCGTTTCCGACGATCCGGTCTACGCGTACTTCGACGCCGACGAGCAGACCTATCTCAAGTTCGCGCCGCACGGCGGCGACGAGGCGCAGGAAGCGCGGGATTCGGTCTACATGGGCCTCGTCGACGAAGACGGCTATCCGCACGCGGGCCGGCTCGACTTCGTCGACAACCAGGTCGATCCCGAGAGCGGCACGATCCGCGGCCGCGCGGTATTCGACAACAAGGAAGGCCGCTTCACGCCGGGTCTCTTCGCGCGCATCAAGCTCGTCTCGGGCAACGTGCGCGACACGATCCTGATCGACGAGCGCGCGGTCGGTACCGATCTCGGCAAGAAGTTCGTGCTGGCGCTGAAGCCCGACAACACGCTCGAATATCGGCCGGTGACGCTCGGCGCCGCGGTCGACGGATTGCGCGTCGTCAGCAATGGGCTCTCCGCGAACGATGTCGTCGTTATCAATGGATTGCAGCACGTGAAGCCCGGCATCGCGGTGAAGCCGACGAAGGCGGCGATGGACGGCGATCGCACCGGCGTCGCGCAGCTCGCGCCGAAGGACGATGCGAAGACCGTGCTCGCGAGCCGCGCGGCGCCGGGTTCGAACTCGCAGCGCTGACGGACCGCTAAAAGCACACCTCGTTTATGTACCTCGTCGTCCCCGCGAAAGCGGGGACCCAGGGCCTTTGCACCCCGGTAAAAGGCGCTAGGTTCCCGCTTTCGCGGGAACGACGAGGATTTGTTTTCGCTGCACCGGGTTTTTCCTCACCGGGTTTCGTCCTCAAGGACACGCACCATGAACTTCTCCCAATTCTTCATCACCCGCCCCGTCTTCGCCGGCGTGCTGTCGGCGATGATCCTGATCGCGGGCCTGATCTCGCTGCCGCAGCTCCCGATCTCGGAATACCCCGAAGTCGTGCCGCCGACCGTCGTCGTCCGCACGACGTATCCCGGCGCGAATCCGCAGGTCATCGCCGACACGGTCGCAGGACCGCTCGAGCAGGCGATCACCGGCGTCGAGGACATGCTGTACCAGTTTTCGCAGGCGACCAGCGACGGCGTCATGACGCTGACCGTGACGTTCAAGCTCGGCACCGACGTCGACAAGGCGCAGGTGCTCGTGCAGAACCGCGTCGCGCAGGCGACGCCGAAGCTGCCGCAGGACGTGCAGCGCATCGGCGTCACGGTCAACAAGTCGACGCCGGACATCACGATGGCGGTGTTCATCATTTCGCCCGACGGCCGCTACGACCAGACGTATCTTTCGAACTTCGTCGCGCTGCACATCAAGGACGAGCTTGCCAAGCTCGACGGCGTCGGCGACGTGCAGCAGTTCGGCGGCGGCAACTATTCGATGCGCATCTGGCTCGATCCGGACAAGGTCGCCGCGCGCGGGCTTACCGCGAGCGACGTCGCGAACGCGATCCGCGAGCAGAACGTGCAGGTCGCCGCGGGCCAGCTCGGCTCGCCGGCGGCGCCGAGCGGCGCGACCGCGCGGCCGAACTTCCAGGTCGCGATCAACACGAAGGGCCGCCTCGTCGACGAGGAGGACTTCCGCAACATCATCATCAGGACCGGCAGCGAGGGACAGATCACGCGGCTTCGCGACGTCGCGCGCGTCGAGCTCGGCTCGGACAACTACGCGCTGCGCTCGCTGCTGAACAACCAGACCGCCGTCGCAATCCCGATCTTCCAGCGGCCCGGCAGCAACGCGATCGCGATCTCCGACGCCGTGCGCGCGAAGATGGCCGAGCTGAAGAAAGGTTTCCCCGAAGGCATCGACTACAACGTCGCCTACGATCCGACCGTGTTCGTGCGCGGCTCGATCGAAGCCGTGCTGCATACGCTCGTCGAGGCGATCCTGCTCGTCGTGATCGTCGTGATCGTGTTTCTGCAGACGTGGCGTGCGTCGATCATTCCGCTCCTCGCGGTGCCGGTGTCGCTGATCGGCACGCTCGGCGTGATGCATCTTTTCGGATTCGGCCTCAACACGCTGTCCCTCTTCGGGCTCGTGCTCGCGATCGGCATCGTCGTCGACGATGCGATCGTCGTCGTCGAGAACGTCGAGCGGAACATCACCGACGGATTGAAGCCGATCGCCGCGACTGTGCAGGCGATGAAGGAAGTCACCGGCCCGATCGTCGCGACCGCGCTCGTGCTCTGTGCCGTGTTCGTGCCGACCGCGTTCATCAGCGGCCTTTCGGGTCAGTTCTACAAGCAGTTCGCGCTGACGATCGCGATCTCGACCGTGATCTCGGCGATCAATTCGCTGACGCTGTCACCCGCGCTTTCGGCGCTGTTGCTGAAGGCGCACGACGCGCCGCCGGATCGTCTGACGCGCATTCTCAACGCCGCGTTCGGCTGGTTCTTCCGTCCGTTCAACCGCTTCTTCGCGAGCGCGTCGAACGCATACGTGCGCGGCGTCGGGCGCGTGCTGCGCGCGAGCGCGATCGCGCTCTTCATTTACGTTGGCCTGATCGGACTCACGGCGTTCGGCTTCTCGAAGGCGCCGACCGGCTTCGTGCCGGCGCAGGACAAGCAATATCTCGTCGGCTTCGCGCAGTTGCCGGACGCGGCGACGCTCGATCGCACCGAGGCCGTCATCAAGCGCATGACCGCCATCGCCCTCAAGACGCCGGGCGTCGAATCGGTGCCGGCGTTTCCCGGCCTCTCGATCAACGGCTTCACGAACGCGCCGAACTCCGGCATCGCGTTCACGCCGCTGAAGCCGTTCGAGGACCGCCGCGACGCGTCGAAATCGGCCGGCGGCATCGCGATGGCGATGAACAAACAGTTCGCCAGCATCCAGGACGCGTTCATCGCGATCTTCCCGCCGCCGCCGGTGCAGGGCCTCGGCACGATCGGCGGGTTCAAATTGCAGATCGAGGATCGCGGCAACTTCGGCGCGAACGAGCTTTACAAACAGTTGCAGGCCGTCATCGAGAAAGCGTCGAAGCGGCCCGAGCTCGCGGGCGTGTTCTCGGGTTTTCAGGTCAACGTGCCGCAGATCGACGTCGACGTCGATCGCGAGAAGGCGAAAGCCGCCGGCGTGTCGCTGCAGGACGTCTACGACACGATGCAGATGTATCTCGGTGCTCTCTACGTCAACGACTTCAATCGCTTCGGCCGCACGTATCAGGTCAACGCGCAGGCCGAGCCGCGATTCCGCCTGACCGCGGACGATATTGGGCGGTTGAAAACACGCAACGCGCGCGGCGACATGATCCCGCTCGCAAGCTTCGTGACGGCGACCGAAACTTCGGGACCCGACCGCGTGCCGCACTACAACGGCTATCTCGCGGCGGAGCTGAATGGTGCGGCTGCGCCTGGTTATTCGAGCGGTCAGGCGCAAGCCGCGATCGAGGAAGTGCTGCGCGACACGCTGCCGAACGGCATGGCGTACGAATGGACCGATCTCACGTACCAGCAGATCCTCGCCGGCAACACGATGGTCTACATCTTCCCGCTCGTCATGTTGCTCGTGTTCCTCGTGCTCGCGGCGCTCTACGAAAGCATCTCGCTGCCGCTCGTCGTAATCCTGATCATTCCGATGTGCTTGCTGTGCGCGATCATGGGCGTGCTCGCGTCGAACGGCGACAACAACATCTTCACGCAGATCGGCCTCATCGTTCTCGTCGGACTCGCGTGCAAGAACGCGATCCTGATCGTCGAGTTCGGCCGCGATCGCGAGAATCACGGCGAATCGACCTGGCAAGCCGTGCTCGATGCGTGTCGCCTGCGCCTGCGTCCGATCCTGATGACGTCGCTCGCGTTCGTGATGGGCGTGATCCCGCTCGTGACGTCGACGGGCGCGGGCTCGGAAATGCGCCGCGCGATGGGCGTCGCGGTATTCTCGGGCATGCTCGGCGTGACGTTCTTCGGGCTCTTGCTGACGCCAGTGTTCTATCTCGTCATTCGCAGCCTCGTGCGCAAGCGTCGCGAGGCAGCCGCGGGGAACGACGCACCCGCATTGCCCGAGCCGCACGCAGCACACTGACGTTCGCCTCTCCCGCTTTGCGGGAGAGGCCGCGCGCGGGTGAGGGCCGTTCGGAGCGCCGCACTCGGACCCTGCTCTTTCCCGCACCTGATTAGCGTCGAATCCCAGTTTTCACCTCTCCGGGAGAGAGCCTGCCCCGGACTCGATCCGGGGTCGCGCCGAAGGCGCGGGTGAGGGAAGACTTGAGACGACTTACCAAGATTTCCCTCATCCGCCTGCCGGCACGTTCATTCGCGCCGTCCATGGCGCTCACCCTTCGGGCGGCTCCGCCGTGCAAATCGGCAGTCCTGCCGATTTGTCTCCCGCAAGCGGGAGAAGGGTCATGACTGAGATTCGGCGCTAATCAGGTTCCCGCAAGCGGGAGATTAGGTTTTCCGTGAGCGCCTTCCGCAACGCACGAAGCGTAAGATGCGTTTCATGCGCAACGCCTTCGCGCTGATCGCCCTCATTGCGGCCGCCTCTGCACACGCGACGAGCGTCTACAAATGCGTCGACGCCAAAGGCGCCATCAGCTTCCAGGATCATCCGTGCGCCGCGAACACGCGGCAGCAGACGCTGACGCTGCCCGATCCGCCGTCTCCACCGCCGTCGGCAGCATCGATACCCGAAGAATCGGAAAGTCCAGCTGCGCAACCGGAAGCGCAACAACAAACCGCGCCGCCGACGCCTCCGCCGTCCTTCTTTCTCTGCACGCGCTATGACGGCAGCCGTTACATCAGCGACACCGGCCAGGGCGGCAGCGCGCTCGTTCCGCTCGGCGTGCTCGGCGTTCCGGGCCGCTCGCTCGCCGATGCGTACGGCGGACCGGACGGCATCGGCGTTTCCGCGCCGGGCTTGCGCACGATTCCGCATCAGCCGGCCGCGAGCGTGCCGTTCGGCGGCACGAGCACTTGGATCGACGACGAATGCCATCATGCGTCCTCGCGCGAGGCGTGCGCTTATCTGCGCAAATCGCTCGACGACGTGAGATACAAGCTGACGAAAGCATTCAGCGACACGACGCCGGAGCTGAAGCGCGAGGAAGCCGACATTCTCGATCGCATGCATGGCTGCTGAGATACACAAGGTGGGCATAGGGTGGGCTTCAGCCCACCGAAAACCACGCAACCGCAAGCCGGCGGGCTGAAGCCCGCCCTATAAAATGGATCAAGCGTCATAGGGTGGGCTTAAGCCCACCGAACATCATGCAATCGCAAGGCGGCGGGCCGAAGCCCGCCCTATACCATTGATCAAGGCCTGAGCTCGAGCAGCGGCGCCGGCGCATGACGGCGCTCGTGATCGAGGAGCCACCGCTTCGCCGGCAGGCCGCCGCCGAAGCCGACGAGCTGGCCGTCGTGACCGATCACGCGATGGCACGGCACGATGACCGCGATCGGATTCGCGCCATTCGCGGCGCCGACCGCGCGCATCGCGTTCGGATTGCCGATCCTTCGCGCGAGCTCGATGTAGCTCGTCGTATCGCCGTATGGAATACGACGCAGCTCGCTCCAGACGCTTCGCTGGAATTCGGTGCCGCGCGGCGCGAGATCGAGATCGAACGCGAGCAGTTTGCCGGCGAAATACGCTGCGAGCTGCGCGCGCGCATCGCGCAGCTGCGCCGGCGCGCGATGCCATTCCGGCGCGACGTGCGCGGGCTTGCCGCCTTTCGGCAGCAGCAGATGCGCGATCGCGCCGTCGACGGCGGCGACGACGAGCGGCCCGATCGGCGAATCGAAGAAGTCGTAGGCGATCTCGTCGCTCGGCGTTGTGAAGGCGCGATTGTTCCGCATGATGCCGTTCCGCTATTCATAGGGTGGGCTTCAGCCCACCGATATCCGTCCGGCGGATTTCGCCGATGGGCTGAAGCCCACCCTATTCGCCGTTCGCGTTTTTCTTTCGTCGTGCGCTCATCCGTGGCTTCTCCACAGCAGCATGACCGCATAAGCGCGCCACGGTCGCCAGGCTTCGCTCATCGCCTCGACCGCGCGCGTCGAAAGCGTCTCGCCGCGGCCGGCCGCGCGGCGCAGGATCAGATCGGCGGCCGGAAACGCATCCGGCTGGCCGAGCGCGCGCATCGCGACGTAGTGCGCGGTCCACGGCCCGATGCCCGGCAGCGCGACGAGACTCTCCTCGAACGCGGCGAGCGTCTGCTCGGCGCGGAAATGCACGCGTCCCTCCGCGACCGCGCGCGCGAGCGTGCGGATCGCATCGGCGCGCGTGCGCATAATGCCGATCGATTCGAGCGGCGCGTCGGCGAGTCTTTCCGGCGTCGGAAACAAGGCGTGCAATCCGACGGCGCGTCCTTCCTCGAACGGTGCGCCATGCCGGTCGGCGATGCGTGCGGCGAGCGTTCGCGCGGCTGCGACGCTGACCTGCTGGCCGAGGATCGCGCGCACGGCGAGCTCGAATCCGTCCCACGCGTTCGGCAGTCGCTGTCCCGGCCAGCGGCGCACGAGCGGCTTCAGCAGCGGATCGCGAGCGAGATGCGTGTTGATCGCGAGCGGATCGGCGTCGATGTCGAACATGCGCTTGACGCGCGCGACGATCTCGCCGAGCGCGCCGGCTTTCGGATGATGCACGCCGAGCGCGAGCGCCGATTCGCCTTCGACCGGCGACAAGGACAGCCAGCCGGGAACGCCGGCCGCGACGAAGCTGCGCCGATAGCTCGCGCCGTCGACGACCTCGACGCCCGGAATCGCGCGCTTTTCGAGGAACGACAGAAGATGCGCGAAATCGTAAGGCGGCCGGTACGGCAGGCGCAGCACGAGATCGTCGGTCGAAACGGACGCATCGCGCGCTCGACGGATCTCGCGCGGCGGCTTGCCGTACGTCGCGAGGAATGCCGAGTTGAAACGTCGCACGCTCGCGTAACCCGCTGCCGGCGCGATCGCGGCGATCGGCAGCGCGGTCTCGGTCAGGAGTTTCTTCGCGAACAGAAGCCGCCGCGTCGCGGCGACGTCGAGCGGACTCGCGCCGAGCTCTTCGGCGAAGAGACGCCGCAGATGACGCTCGCCGATGCCGACGCGTCGTGCGAGCTCGGGCAGCGAGCCGCGATCGAGCGTCCCCTGCTCGATCAGACGCAGCGCACCGGCGACGAGATCGCTTTTCGCACGATGCAGCGGCGATCCGGGCGCAGCTTCCGGACGGCAGCGCAGACACGGCCGGAATCCGGCCGCGGTCGCGGCGGCAGCGCTCGCGTAATAACGGATGTTTCGGGGTTTCGGCGCCGGCGCCGGGCACACCGGGCGGCAGTAGATGCCGGTCGACGTGACTGCGATGAAGAAAAGGCCGTCGAAGCGCGGATCGCGCGTCTCGCGAGCACGATCGCAGACGCGGCGGTCGAGCGTCGAGAGCGGAACGGCGTCGTTCATGGCGCGATCTTACGGCGGTTCGGCATTCCGAACTGGCCATTTTCGGCCATCGATGCCTTTCGCCTCTCCCGCGCGCGGGAGAGGCCGACGCGCGCAGCGCGGCGGGTGAGGGCTGCTCTTGCGGAACGCTTCGCTCCGAATGCCCTCATCCGCCTTCGGCACCCCGGATCGAGTCCGGGGCAGGCTCTTCTCCCGCAAGCGGGAGAAGGAAAAGAATTGCTTCGATCGCTCGCATCAAAAACCGAAATGCAGGAATCCGCCGTCGACCGCGATGCATTCGCCGGTGACGTAGCTCGACGCCGGCAGACACAGGAACGCGACCGCTGCAGCGACTTCCTCCGGCTCGCCGATGCGGCCCATCGGCGTGCGCTGCAGCACTTCGTCGAGATAATCGGGGTCGGCGAGCGGCCCGGCCGTGCGCTGCGTGCGGATGTACCACGGCGCGACCGCGTTGACGCGGATGCCGTCCTCGGCCCATTCGCAGGCGAGATTGCGCGTCAGCTGCGCGATCGCGGCCTTCGTCATGCCGTACGGCGATCCGGTGCGCACGTGCGTCAGGCCCGAGACCGAAGCGATGTTCACGATCGCCGCGTTGCCGTGCTCGGCGAGATACGGATGCGCGAGACGGCTCATCTCGAAAGCGCCGAGCACGTTCGTCTCGATGAGCTCGCGCACTTCGTCGATCGTGTAGTCGAGCGTCGGTTTCGTCACGTTCGCGCCGGCGTTGTTGACGAGCAGCGAGAGCTCGACATCGAGATCGGCGATCCAGTCGAATACTTCGAGGCGCTGCTCGGCTTCGCCGACATCGGCCGCGAACGTGAAGAAGTCGCGCTCGCCGAATTCCTCGGCGAGCTCGCTCTGCGCGTGCTCGAGCCCGGTTTCGTCGCGCGCGACGAGCAGCACGTCGGCGCCGAGCATCGCGAGCTCGCGAGCGCACGCGTAGCCGATGCCCTTGCTCGCGCCGGAGACCAGCGCGACCTGCCCGTCGAGGCGCCATCGCGACGGGTTCACTGGCTGCGCCTCGGCGATCGGATGGGAGAACGGTGCCTCATGTTCGGCTCTGCGCGCTTGCCGGCCCAAGGGTCACGGCGCAGACTTTAACCGAAGCCACTTCGCGGAGCTTGCCATGCGCCTCGTGCTGATCCTGACCGGTGCGATCGCCCTCGCCGCCTGCGCCTCGAAATCGTCCGACGACGACGCGGCGGCGAAAGCGCCCGCAGAGGCGCAGGCCGCGCCGGCGAAGAAAACCGTATTCGACCCCGAGCTTCAGGCCTTGCAGAAAGCGAAGGACGTTCAGAAAGCGATCGATGTCGGCGATGCGAACAATCGCAAGGCGATCGACGATGCCGAGAAGGACGACGACGGCGGCGGCTGATCCGATCGCAGCCGGAAACCCCCGGGCGGATGCTGCGCCGCGTCTTTTAGTCGGCCCCGCGCTGGGACTAGGCTCGCGCGCGCCGCTCGTCGACGCGTCTGAAGCCAGGAGGCTCGGGTGCAGCCCACCGATATCCGCGATCCCGCCTACTTCCACAAAGTCGTCGATTGCCAGTGGGCCTGTCCGGCTCATACCCCGGTTCCCGAATATATCCGCCTGATCGCCGCCGGGCGCTATTCCGACGCGTATCTCGTCAACTGGAAATCGAACGTGTTCCCGGGAATTCTCGGGCGCACGTGCGACCGGCCGTGCGAGCCCGCGTGCCGGCGCGGCCGCGTCGAGGCGAGCAACAACGCGAAGCCGGAACCGGTCGCGATCTGCCGCCTGAAGCGCGTCGCGGCCGATCTCAAGGACGACGTGCGCGCGCGATTGCCGAAGCCTGCGGCACGGAAGAACGGCAAGCGCATCGCCTGCATCGGCGCGGGGCCGGCGTCCTTGACCGTCGCGCGCGATCTCGCGCCGCTCGGCTATTCGGTGACGGTGTTCGAGGCCGACGCGAAAGCCGGCGGCTTCATGCGAACGCAAGTGCCGCGCTTTCGCCTGCCCGAGGAAGTCATCGACGAGGAGACCGGCTACATCCTCGATCTCGGCGTCGATTTCGTCGGCGGAAAGCGCATCGATTCGATGAAGGCGATGCTCGCGGAAAATTACGACGCCGTGTTCATCGGCTGCGGCGCGCCGCGCGGCCGCGATCTCGATCTGCCGGGCCGCGCGGAAGCTGCGGCCCACATCCACGTCGGCATCGACTGGCTCGCGTCGGTCTATTTCGGGCACGTCGAGAAAGTCGGCAAGCGCGTCATCGTGCTCGGCGGCGGCAATACCGCGATG
>DASZWL010000457.1:0-2571 GCA_035546695.1 Rhodanobacteraceae bacterium
AAGGCCGCGATCGAAGCCGGCTTCGTGCGCTTCCGTCCGGTGCTGATGACCGCACTCGCGATGATCATCGGCATGACGCCGATGGCGCTCGGCCTCGGCGAAGGCGGAGAGCAGAACGCGCCGCTCGGCCGCGCGGTCATCGGCGGCCTCGTCTTCGCGACGATCGCGACGCTTGTGTTCGTGCCCGTCGTCTTCAGCATCGTGCATCGCCGGCACGGCACGAAAGCCGCGCCGGGTCCCGTCGGAGAATTCCAGCATGCCGGCTGATCATTCCGTTTATCCGGTTCCGCGGCGAGGCCTGCGCATCGCGGGCCTCGTCGCTGCGATCGCTGCGATCGCGATCGTCGCCACCGGGCTCGTCACGCGCGCGTCCGGCAACGCGCGCCTTCGCGAATGGACCGACGCGCAGTCGAAGCCGACCGTCGCCGTCGTCGCGCCGACCGTCTCGGGCGAGCGCGGCACGCTCGATCTTCCGGGCCGTCTCGAGGCGTATTCACGTGCGCCGATCTACGCGCGCGTCAGCGGCTACCTCAAGAGCTGGTCCGCCGACATCGGTGCGAAAGTGAAGGCGGGCGAGGTGCTCGCCGAAATCGAGGCACCTGATCTCGATCAGCAATACCTTCAGGCGAAAGCGAATCTCGCGACCGCACAGGCAAACTCGGCGCTCGCCGCGACGACCGCGAAGCGCTGGCAGGAGTTGCTGAAGACCGGCGCGGTCTCCAAGCAGGACGTCGACGAGAAGAACGGCGATCTCGCCGCGAAGCAGGCGATCGTCAACGCATCGAAGGCCGATCTCGAGCGCTTGCAGGCGCTGAAGAACTTCACGCGCATCGTCGCGCCGTTCGACGGCGTCGTGACCGCACGCAACACCGATGTCGGCGCGCTGATCAACGTCGGAAGCTCGGCGGGACAGGAGCTCTTCGTCGTCTCCGATACTAAGAAGCTTCGCGTCTACGTCAGCGTGCCGCAGACGTACGTGCCGAGCGTCGTGCCGGGCACGAAGGCGACGATCACGGTGCCCGAGCGTCCGGGCAGCAGCTATACCGCGACGGTCGAAGCTTCCGCGCAAGCCGTCGCCGCCGCATCGGGCAGCACGCTGATGCAGCTTCGGCTCGACAACGCGAGCGGCGATCTGTTGCCCGGCGGCTTCGCGAACGTGAGTCTCGAATTGCCCGCAAACTCGAATGCGCTCAGCATCCCGTCGAGCGCGCTCCTCTTCGACAAGAACGGCCTTCGCGTCGCGACGCTCGGGAAAGACGACACGATCGTGCTGAAGAAAGTCACGATCGCGCGCGATTTCGGCCAGACGATCGAGATCGGGTCAGGCCTCGCGGCGGACGATCGCGTGATCCAGAATCCACCGGACGGCATCGCGGACGGCGACGCCGTGCGCGTCGCCGAGCCTGCGAAGGCGGCTTCGGCGAATGCCAAGACTGCGAAGACAGGCACCAAACCCGCGAGCACGTAGCTACTCTTTCCCCGCTCCCGCTTGCGGGAGTGGGCAGGCAGGGTGAGGGCAAAGTGGTTCAGCGCTGCATCGTCTCAGCTTTTTCTTCGACGACGCTCGCCAGAAAAATTCGATGCTGCGGCTTCGACGTTCCCTCACCCCAACCCTCTCCCGCAAGCGGGAGAGGGGGAAATCGAGCGCGACTCGATCCGAGCGTCGTCAATTCGGCGCGCGCCGCTCGTTACGCAGATGCCGATCCTGCGCGACGCCCGAGCCGTTCGCCGCTCCGCCCGCCGGACGCCATCCCCGGATCTTGCGATGGTCGAGCGGCAATCCATAAAGGTCGACGAACTGGCCGTCCTGATACGTCGCTGCTTGCCACTCGCCGTTGTCGAGCTGGACCTGCACGGGCTGGCGTTCCATTGGAAGCTCGCCTTTCATCGAAATTCTCCTCGAAGATTCTTTGTCGATTTCGACCGTATGCGTCGGCGGTTGACCGCAGGCTGAAGAGGATTCGCGCTTCGTCGCGGTGTTTCGACGCACTTAGGCGAATCGAATAGGCGCCGCCGTTGCGGCGCCGTTCAGCGCGGAATTCCGGGGCGCGATCGTTTCTCAGCGCGCGGGCGTCGCGACGAATGCGACGATGTCTCCCGTCACGGGATCGACGCCGCGTCCCGCGATGCGACCGAAATCGTCGATGTCGTTCGCGAGCACGAGCTGGCCCGCGAAATCGGGCGCGAGCGAGGCGAGATCCATCATCGTGCCGTTCCGCCAGAGGAACGCGCGCGTGACGCCGCTCGCATCGCTCGAATAGCCGACGACGTCGCCGCGCGCGTTGATGCCGGTGCCGGTGCTCGCGACGTCGCCCGGCAGCGTGCCGAGATCCTGCATCGGACGGTTGCGGAGCTTCAGGAACGCGTGCATGAAGTTGCCGTCGATGTCGCCGATCTCGGTGCCCGCGAAGCCGACGACGTCGCCGCGCTCGTTGATCGCGCCCGGCGTGTTCCACGAATCGCCGCCGATGTTGCCGAGATCGACGACGCGGCCGTTTTCCCAGAGAACCGCGTGCGTCGCCGTGCGCCGGCCGACCGCCTGATCGCAACTGCCGGAGATGCCGACGATCT
>DASZWL010000458.1:0-1582 GCA_035546695.1 Rhodanobacteraceae bacterium
CCGATTCGAGCGTGACGAGGCCCTGATCCTTCGTCACGGCGTCGCCCGCCTTCACCAGCACCTCGATGACCGGCACGTTCGTGTAATTGCCGATATCCGGCACCTTGGCTTCGCGCGTCGCCATGAAACCTCCTGAGAGCCCGTCGCCGCGCACGACATGTCGGCTCGTGTCCTGCGCGGCGCCGGCGGACGGAACGGATCCGCCGCGATCGGCGCCGCGTCGCGGGACCGCAATGATCGCCGATTTGCGCGACGGCCGTCATGTCGGCGGCGCGCGCCTTGGCTCGTCGGCCGATCGACCACGACGCCGGCTCGCCGGCGCCAGACGCGCCTCCGCCGCGTGGCGCTTGCTTGCTCGCCCCGAGCAGTCTGTAATGGTCCCGTCTTTCCGATTCGGACCGCGACGCAGCGCGCGTCGCGGATGCGCACGCGCTCCCGCCATGGCTCCAGACGATCCGATCGACAACGACGCGACCGAGGTTGCCGGCCTCCATGCGACGACCGAAGCAGTCGACGCGTTCGCGCCGGGCGCGCAGTTCGGCGTCTACACGATCAAGAGCCTGCTCGGCGAGGGCGGCATGGGGCGCGTCTATCTCGCCGAGCAGACGCGGCCGGTCCGGCGCGAAGTCGCGCTGAAGCTGATCCGCGAGCAGGTCGAAAGCCCGCTTGCGCGCGCGTACTTCGACGTCGAGAGCCAGGCGCTGGCGCAGATGCAGCATCCGGCGATCGCGCAGGTGTTCGATGCCGGAACGACGGCCGAAGGCCATCCGTTCATCGCGATGGAAGTCGTCGAAGGCGTACCGCTGACGGTGTTCTGCCGCGACGAGAAGCTCGGTCGCCGCGAGCGGCTTGCACTGTTCGCGCGCGTCTGCCACGGCGTGCAGCACGCGCATCAGAAAGGCGTGATCCATCGCGATCTGAAGCCCGGCAACGTGCTCGTCCGGCACGTCGACGGCACGCCCGCGCCGAAGATCATCGACTTCGGCATCGCGATCGGCGGCGCGCCGGGCACTGGCGGCGCCGTCGCCGAAACGGCGGCCGCCGATCGCGCCGGCACGCTCGTCTACATGAGCCCCGAGCAGCTTTCGCCGCGCACGCGCGATCTCGATACGCGCAGCGACGTCTACTCGCTCGGCGTCATGCTCTACGAAGTGCTGACCGACAGCGAGGCGGCGCGGCTGACATCCGCGCCGCACCGTTCCTCGCGCGCGATCCAGAACACGCTGCTCGGCGCCGACGACGAGGATTTCGCCGCGTACGCGCCGAAGGAGCTCCTCGCGGCGCTGCGCGGCGTGCCGGACGAGCTCCGGGCCGTGCTCCGCCGCGCGCTTGCCGCCGATCGTGCCGAACGCTACGACTCGGCGATCGCGCTCGCCGAGGATCTCGATCGCTATCGCGAGCATCGTCCGGTCAAGGCGATGCCGCAGAGCCGTTTCTATTCGATGCGCACGTTCGTGCGCCGGCACCGGATCGGCATCGCGGCGGCGGCGCTCGTCGTGGCGGCGCTCGTCGCGGGCATCGCGGTCGCGATCGCGGGCATGCGCCAGGCACAGCGTTCGGCCGCGATCGCGCGCACCGAAGA
>DASZWL010000459.1:0-6732 GCA_035546695.1 Rhodanobacteraceae bacterium
GTCCATGAAGAGGCTCACGCGGCAGCCGATCTCCTTGAACATTCGCACGAGCGGTGCGAGCCGCGCGCCGTCCTTCGAGAGATCGAAGCCGTGGTCCGACGTGATCTGCGCATCGCTATCCGGAACGAGCGTCATCTGTGCCGGACGGACGGGCCGCGCGAGTGCGACGAGCCCCGGATACGTGCCGCGCGGCGGCGCGAACGGATTGCCTTCGATGTTGTATTCGGCATCGCCGAGCACGGCCGCGATGCGCTCGACATCGTCGACGCGGATGTGCCGCTGATCGGGCCGCGGATGCACGGTGATGCCGTGACATCCGGCCGCCAGCGCGACGCGAGCCGCCTCGACCGGATCCGGCAGCGAGCCACCGCGCGAATTGCGCAGAACGGCGATCTTGTTGACGTTGATGCTGAGACGGGTCACTCCGGTCTAATCCTGGTCGATGTCCGCAAGAGACGCGCGGATCGCGAATGAAATCGCGGGCAAATCTCGGGAAGCGCTGTGGTCGAGCACCGGTTGCAATCGCGATTCGATTTGACGCTTATCTGCCTTCTCGATTACCAATCATCCCTCACCGCATGCGCCTCGAACACACCCTGCCGCCAGTCGAGCGCGCTCACCTTGCGCTTGGCATCCCGCTCGAACGAGACTTCGATCGTGCCGTCCGCATCGCAGAAGCGATCGGTCGCACAGAGCTGTACGAATGACGGCGCCGATCCGGTCAGCTGCACGCGCAAGCCCGGTGTCGCGACGACGACGCGTGCTCGCACCGACGCCGACAACGCATAGTCGCCCGCGAACGGAGCGAGATCGCTCGCGCTCGAGGGGCTCGTCTTTCGCTTGAGTATCGGCGCGCCGTCGCTGAGGCGCTCCGCGCGATAGTGCGTTCCGCTTTTGTGCAGGATCGCGCCGACGATCTTCGCCTGCACGCGCTCGAACGTCAGTTGCGCGATTCCGCCGGCAAGCTCGAACGCATCTTCATCGTAGGCGGACATCGCCTGCGGCAACTGGCCGGTCACTTGGGAGACAAGACCCTCCGGCGTCGCGCGGACGACGAGATCGCCGCCGGCTTCGAAGCGGTACCAGCCTTCGTATGCGAGCGTCGCCGGCGCGACCATCGGCAAGAGCTTCGGCGGCGCGAGCGGAGCCTGTCGTCCGGCGAGGAGGCTGAGCCCGAGCGGGCTCAGATCGATGCCGGCGTTGCCGAGCAGCACGACGGCGCGCTGCTGGTCGGTGCGAAGGCCGACGAAGCTCGCGAATCCGCCGGTGATGCCGGCCTGCCAGAGCAGCGGCCAGTTCTGCCCGTCCGATTCGACCGGCACGATCTGCCAGGCGATCGCGGTCTCGCCGCCGCCGGCGACCGCGCGCGGATCGCGTGAAAGCAGGATCGCCTCGCGCAACGTGCTCGCCTCGGGCCGCAATTCGACGGCGGCGAATTTCATGAGATCGGTCAGCGTCGCGCGCAAGCCGGCCGCCGGCGCGAGCACCTGATGCTGCCAGTGCGGGACGGCATTGCCTTCACGATAGCCGTCGAGCAGTCGCGGCACGGCGCCGAATCCGCTCTGCGCCATCGCGAGCGGCGCAAGCACGCTCGCCGCGAGCGCGTTGCGATAATCCTTGTGCGCGACGTGCGCGACGGCTTCGCCGATCAGCGCGACGCCGAGGTCGGAATACTGATAATGCCCAGGTGCTGATTCGAGCCGCGCGTGCGCGAGATAGCTCTTGAGCGCCGCGGCGTCGTATGCGACGTAAGGATCGTCGACGCTGCGCGGAAAGAGGTTCGGCGGGATCGCCGGAAGCCCGGCCCGATGCGTCGCAAGCTCGGCGATCGTCGCCGCGGCAAGGCGCGGATCGGCGAAGCGGACGTCCGCGAAAATCTTGCCGAGCGTGTCGTCGAGACGGATCCTGCGCGCGACGAGCGCATCGGCGAGAAGGAGGCCCGTAAAGCTTCGCGTCGTCGAGCCGATCTCGAACGCGTCGGCGGATGTCGGCGCTGCGCCACCGGGTTCGGACGCGCCGAACGTCCATTCGCCGCGCTCGTCGCGCTCGATGAATCCGATGGCGATGCCCTGATAGCGTCCGTTCGCGATGCCCTGCTCGATCGTCGCGCGGAAATCGGCCGGCAGATCGAGCGCGTGCGCGCCGCCCGCGAATGCGAGCGTGCATGCAGCTGACAGCAATCTGGAAAAGGGGATCGCGCGCATGCGCGCAAGCTTAGCCTGCGCGATGCGGATGCGGCGTGACCTCGTCCTCGGGCACGCCGCCGGCGGACCTCAACGGCAAGCCTCGGGTGATTCCCGGTAGACAACCGGATCCCAGTACGCGCCGTTGGCGGGATTGTCGCGCTGATCCTCGTTGAGGCGCGCGGCGACGAGATACGTCGTGTTCGGCGCGACTTCGACGGTCAACGTCTTGTAGCCGCCGCCGATCTGCGCGTTGCGCTGGCGATCGTTGAACGAGAGATAGCGGCTCTCGATCTTCTCGCCGATCTTGAGGACATGCCGGCCGGCATCGACGCGATAGGCCTTCGCGCCGCTCGGGCCAGGCGCCTTGTTATCGATCGCGATGATCCTCGCGGCGTGCAGGCCTTGCCCGCGCGGCGCGACGTCGAAATCGCTGACGCGACCGCAGCCTTCGACGCTGCCCGACGCTGCGTTCGATGCGCTCGACGCAGCGGCACCGACGGGCGCATTCGACGCGAGCGCCGCGCCATCGCCGATGCTGAGATGCATCGCCGGCAGGTACATGCTCGCCGACGACCCACCGACGCTCGCGGCGCGGCCGTCGCGGCGCAGATCGAAATCGAGGCGCGCGCCTTCGGGCAACGCATCGACCGTACGCCGCAGGATCGCGGCGCCGTCGCCCGTCGCGAGCGACGTGCCGTTCAGCGCGACCAGCACGTCGCCGGCGCGAAGGCCCATGCGCTCGGCATTGCCGCCCGGCGTCACGGCCAGGACGTGGAGGCCATCGTCGCTGGCGTGACGACTGTCGACGAGAAGGCCGAGGTTGCTGACCTTCTTCGCCGGCGCGTCGACGTCGAGCGCGATCTGCTGCGGCGCGGTGTTGCCGAAGGCGCCGCTCTGGATCAGGTCCATGACGACGACGCTGAGCTCTTCGCGCAGGCGCTGCTCGACCGTGAGGCCGGCACCAGCGCTCGAATGCACCGCCGCGGCCGATACGTCCGTCAACGCCCGCTCCTCGCCGGCAGCGAGCGCAGAGCCCCAGGCTGCGACGAGGTTCGCAGCGATCAGCGCGAACGCCCATCGATGCAGGAAATCACGTTCTTTCATTGCCATCTCCGAATCGTCGTATTCGTGGAACCGTATTTCATAAGACGCGAAAGCGCGCGTGAGCGTTTCGCCGGAAAAACTCTGTTCAGATCCGCGTCACCGCATCGCCGCGCGCCGCGAGGATCAGTCCGCGCAGCGCATCGTTGCGCTGCTGCCACAAGGGCCGCAACTCGTCCGCTTCGGCGCCGCGATCGTAGGCCGATTGCAGCGTTGCATCGATCACGTGCAACCGCGCGAGGCCGGCAGGCTGCGCGCCCGCCGGCGACAAGGCCTGCCACTCGCGCTCAAGCGATTGCGATTCGTGCTGGCTTTCGGTCAGCGCCGGCTCGGACGCGCGCGGCTCGATCGGCGCGCGCGGCACGATCGCGAGCAGTGTCACGACGACCGCAGCGGCAGCCGCCGCGCCGAAGATCCACCGGACCGGTCGGCGCCGCGGCGCCTTGGCGGCCGCGTGCGCCGCGACGATGCGCGGCCACAAGCTGGCGTCCGGTTCGAACACCGGCAGATCGAGCAGCAACGGATGCGGCGCGTCGGCGCCGTTCACAGGCTGCCTGCGCATGCGGCGACTCCTCTTTCGTTGGCGACCGGCTCGCCGGCGTCGCCGAGCTTGCGCAGCGCGCGGGCGAGAATCGATTTCGAATAGCTTTCGCTCTGTCCGAAGAGATCGGCGAGCTCCTTGTGCGTGTAGCCTTCGAGCTCGTGCAGCACGAGCACGGCGCGCGCGCGCGGCGGCAGCTGCATCAGCAGCGAGAAAGCGTCGACACGCGCATCGGTGTCGGCCGTGCGGCTCGCCATCGTCGCGAACAGCGCTTCGGGATCCTCGTCCGCGAAGCGCTGGCTCGCGCGGAGCGCATCGATCGTCGCGTTCGCAGTCATGCGCTTCAGCCATACGCCGAACGGCGCTTCGCCGCGAAAGCCGGGCAGCGTGTTGATCATCTTCAGGAACACCTCCTGCACGACGTCCTCGGCCGCCGCGCGCTCGCCGAGAATCCTGAGCGCGAGGTTGAAGCACGCGGTGCCGAATCGACGATAGATCGCCGCGCACGCATCCATGTCGCCGCGTCGCGCCCGCTCGAGCGTGATGCGGTCGAGGTCCTGGCCGAAACCGGATCTCGCATGGGGAAGCGTCTGGTCAGTCACGTCGCACCTCAGGACGGTCGGGCGCGCCGGACCGTCGCAGGGAGCGGCTTCCGGGCGCTTCCTTTCAGCGTATGCGCGCGAACGCCTGAATGCAGCTTCGACGTGGCGCCAGCGTCAGGGCGAGCGGCGCACGCGGGCATCGCGGATGCCCGATTTCGGAATCCGCATCTCGGCGCTGCCGCCGTCGCGGACGACGCGCAGCAGCACGTCGGTGCCTTCGACCCCCTGCACGCGGCCTTCGATCGCCTTGCCGCCAGCGGTCAGGAGCCGGACGCGCTCGCCGCGATAGCCGGCAAGCGATGCGACTGGCACCGAGACGAAGCCGGACGGTTCGGGCGACTTCTGCGCGAGACGCTCGATCGTCGGCGCACGCCAGACGAGCGCCGCCGTCGTGCCGGGCAGCGGCGGCGGAGCACTCGCGGGGATGGGGCCGGCCGCTTCGCGCGGATCGACCGCAGGGTGCTCGGAAACCGCGCCGCTCCAGACCGGTGGCTCTGGCGTCGCGACCGCGATGACTTCGCTCGGCGGCGCCGGTTGCGGAGCCGGAGGCGGAATCTCGACCGGCGGCAGCACCGCCGCGTTCGCGACCGACATCAGCGGCAGACCTTCGCTCGCGGAAGGCGCCGGCACCGGCTCCGACGCGGGCGGAAGCTCGGCCACTTCGCGCGTCGTCGCGTCGGCAGCCGACGAAGGCGTTGCGTCCTCGATCGGAGCGGGGACGTCGTCGGACGCGCTCGCGATTGCATCCGTGTTCGGCGTCGCCGTCTCGACCGGCGGCTCCGCGAAGGCGAGGCGCAACAGGATCGGCTGCGCCGTGTTGCGGCGCAAGGTCACATTCAATTGCCGCAACGCATCGTCCGGCGCGTACGACGCGAGGTCGGCCGGCACGAACGTCGCGTCGGGCAGGCTCGAAAGCTCCGCGCTGCCGCCCTCGGCGACGAGCTTGCGGTAGAGCGCCGCGACGTCGTCGCCCGGCGTGATGCCTCGTGCTTCGAGAAACGCCTCGACCGCCGCGAGATGGCGCGTCGCGTAACCCGCGGCGTCGGTGCCGGTCAGCTGCGCGCAGAAGCGGTTGCGCTGCGCGAGGTAACCGCCATCGAGATAAGTCAGCGAGAACTGCTCGATGCGCGTCGCACGCTCGTCGCGCTCGCCGCCGAGCCACGCGCGCGGCTCGAAACCGGAAAGATCGAGATGCGCGGTGACGGTCGAAAACGGCGGCGCCGTCGAGACGAGATCGGTGCGCAGCGCGTGCGTCGACGAATCGTAGCTGTAGCGCAGGTCGTCCTCGCGCGGGCGCATCGCGACGCCCATGCGCGCGTAATCACGCGGCGAGAACGTCACGACCGGATCGCAACCGACGCTCTCGAACGGCACGAGGCTCGTCGGACCAAACCAGCCTTCGCCTGCATAACGTTCGAGCGCATCGTGCGAGAGCGAGGCGCCTTCGAGATGAATGCCGAGCGCGGCCGGAACGCCGGTCTCGCGGGACAGCGCGCGCCGCAACAGCCAGAACATCCCGTTCGGCTCGATCGTCGCGCGCGTCGCACGAAGCACGGCGCCGCGCGCCGGTCCGGCGCGCACTTCGAGCCGCGGCGCATCGAGCACGACGCGTCCGTCGAGCGCGCCGCCGACATCGTCGTAGGTCAGGCGAACCGAAGGCGAGAGCAGAATCGCGAGCCGATCGACCGACGCACGCGCCGCTACGTGCTGCGCGAGCTTGAGCGCGCAGAGCGCGGCGAGCGCTGCGAGGGCTCCGATGCGAAGCGACTTCCACATAGGGCGGTACCGCGGCTCAGCGGCAGCCTCGTTCAACAGGGTTTGGGGGCCACGCTAGCCCGGCTGCGTGACGCGGAATATGCGTCCGTTCACAAAAGTCGAAGAAGCCGACCGGCGGTCCGGTTTTGGCGTCAGGCGTCCGTCGCGGCGAAGGCGCGGATCGTGCGAGGGCCGCCGCGCCAGGCCAGAGCGCCGAGGAAACCCGGAGCGGGCTCCAGCAGCTCGAGCTGCCAGTCGTCGGGATGCCCGGCTTCATCCGCGAGTGCGGCGAGCCTCGTCGGCACGCCGTCGCCGTCGAGCGCGAACGCGACGCGGTCGAGCCCGAACGCTATGCCCTCGCCGAGCGCTTTCAGCACGGCCTCCTTGCAGGTCCAGAGGCGCACGAACGCCTCGGCGCGCTGCGCTTCGGGCAACGCGGCGAGCGCATCGGCCTCGGCCGTCGCGTAAAACCGCCGGGCCAGCCCTTCGATGTCGATGTTGCGATCGATGCGTTCGATGTCGACGCCGAGCGGCTGCCCGCGCGCGA
>DASZWL010000460.1:0-4909 GCA_035546695.1 Rhodanobacteraceae bacterium
CGCGCGGACGACTCGCACTGGCGCGAGGAAAGCCTGTTCGAGACCGATCTCAAATACCTGATTCACGCCGAACCGCCACGCCGTTTCGCGCTCTGAGCGCGGCGGCGAACCTTTCGAATCTTCCGAGGACGAAACCGATGATGCGCATCCGCTGCCTGCCGCTGGCCCTGACGCTGGCTCTCGGCGCTCCACTGGCGCATGCCGACGATCTCATGCAGATCTATCAGGAAGCGCGTTCTTCCGATCCGACGCTGGCCGGCGCCGAAGCGACCAAGCTCGCGACCGACGAGAACGTCGATCAGGCGCGCTCGCAACTGCTGCCGCAGATCGGAGCATCGCTCTCGTTCACGCGCTCGCACGGCGGCAGCAATTCGCCGTCGATCATCGGCGTGCCGGACGGCTCGGGCGGCACCAACGAGATCGCCGTCGCGACGACGACGACCGCCTATACGCGCGCGCTCGGCGCATCGCTCGATCAGAGCCTCGTCGACATCAGCAAGTGGACCGCGTTGAAAGCGAGCGAATACACCGCTCAGGCTGGCTCTGCGACCTATGACGCCGCGCAGCAGCAGCTGATCGTCGGCACGGCGCAGGCGTACTTCGGCGTGCTGACCGCGCTCGACGCGCTGAAATTCGCCGATGCGAACGAAAAGGCGCTGAACCGCCAGCTCGAGCAGGCGCAGCAGCGCTTCGAGGTCGGCCTCGCCGCGATCACCGACGTCAACGACGCGAAGGCGCAGCACGACGCGGCGGTCGCGAACGTCATCAGCGCGCAGAACAGCGTCGACACCGCACGCGAGACCGTGCGCCAGCTGACGAACAAGGAGCCCGGCGACTTCAAGAAGCTGCGCGAGGATCTGCCGCTCGATCATCCGAACCCGGACGATCCGAAGGAATGGGTCGACGTCGCGCTAAAGCAGAATCCGGCGCTGACCTCGGCTGCATTCCAGGTCGACGCCGCGAACCAGAACATCAACACGGCCCGCGCCGGCCATCTGCCGACGCTGGACGCGCACCTAGGCTACTCGCGCGCGCCGACCTGGGGCGATACGGACTACCGCGGCGGGAGCCTGCACGACTCGAGCGATCCGAAGTGGGGAAGCTCGATCGGCATCACGCTGACCGTGCCGATCTTCACCGGCGGCCTCACGCAATCGCGCGTGCGCCAGGCGATCTACAACCGCGATTTCGCGCAGGACCAGTACGAATTGAACCGCCGCCAGATCGAAGCCGCGACGCGCAATAACTTCCGCTCGGTCATCGCCGGCGCGAGCGAAGTCGAGGCGACCAAGGCCGCCGTCGTCTCCGCGCAAAGCTCGGTCGAGGCGACACAGGCCGGCTACGAAGTCGGCACGCGCACGATCGTCGACGTGCTGATCAGCCAGCAGACGCTGCTGCAGGCGCAGTCGAACTATTCGCAGGCACGCCACGCGTTCGTCATCGACGGGCTGCTCCTGAAGCAGGCGGCAGGCGTCATCGAGGTCAAGGATCTTGCGCTGATCAACGCGTTGCTGGAATGACGAAACCTTCGTCATCCCCGCGACGAGACTAGTTGCTACTCTCCTCCGCCAGCACTTTTTCTACGATCGCCATCGTTCTCTCCACCGCTCCGCGCTCGCGCTCCATGACGCGATGCGCGGCTTCGCCCATCGTGCGCCGTTCGATGTCGCGCGAGAGAAGGCGAACGACCGCAGGACCGAGCGCATCGGAGTCGGGAATGCGCATGACGGCGCCGGCCTTGATCAGATCCTCGGTGACTTCGGCGAAATTGAACGTGTGCGGTCCGACGATGACCGGCCGCGCGAGCGCCGCAGGCTCCAGCAGATTGTGTCCGCCGACCTCGACGAGGCTGCCGCCGACGAATGCGACATCGGCCGCCGCGTAGAAGCGCAGCAGCTCGCCCATCGAATCGATCACGAAGCACTGCTTCGCGCGATCGGCCGTGCCTTCCTCGCTGCGCGTCGCGGTACGGAATCCGAACGCCTTGCACGCCGTCGCGAGCGCCTTGAAGCGTTCGGGATGGCGCGGCGCGACGAGCAGCATCGCATCCGGAAAGCGGCGCAAGACTTCCGCGTGCGCCTTCAGCACCGCGAGCTCCTCGCCTTCGTGCGTGCTGGCCGCGATCCAGACCGGCCTGTCGGCGCCGGCCGCCGCGCGGAATTCGCGGCCGCGCTCGACGACGTCGGGCGGCACGTCCATGTCGAACTTGAGGTTGCCGACGACCGCGAGCCGCTCGGTCGGCGCGCCGAGCGCGTGCAGCCGGTCGCCGTCGGAAACCGATTGCGCCGCGATGAAGCTCGCGCACCGGATCGCGCGCCGCGCGAGCGGCTGGATCGGCCAGTAGCCGCGCAGCGATTTCGCGGAGAGCCGCGCGTTCGCGATCACGATCGAGATGTCGCGCTCCTCGCAGGTCATGAAGAGGTTCGGCCAGATCTCGGTCTCCATGATCACGGCGAGCCGCGGCCGCACGCGATCGAGGAAGCGACGCACGGCGGTCGTGAGGTCGTACGGCAGATAGACGTGAAACACGCGATCGCCGAAAAGCTGCAGCACGCGCGCCGAGCCGGTCGGCGTCACGGTCGTGATGACGAACGGCGAATCACCGTACTTCTGCATCAGGGCCTCGATCAGCGGCACCGCCGCGTTGACCTCGCCGAGTGAGACCGCGTGGATCCAGAGGCTGTTCTCGATGCCGGGATCGGGAAAGAAGCCGAACCGCTCGCGCCAGCGCGCGAAATAGCCGTGGTACTTGATGCCGCGCGCAGCCAGCCGATACAGGACGAACGGCGTCAGGAGGTACAGGAGGAGCGTGTAGAAAAAGCGCTGGAGCACGGCGATCGTCGCGGCGGACAGCGGGCGAGTATAGCGACGGACGGCACATCCACCCGTTCGTCGATGCGATCGCCTTAGAATCGCTCCGGATGACGCAAGACGCGCCGCCCTTCCGAGCCGCCCTTCTGGCTCCGCGCCACTGGCCGGCCTGGATCGGCCTCGCGGCGATCTGGCTCGTCGCGCGATTGCCGTACCGCGCGCTCGTCGGCATCGGTCGGCTCGCCGGCGCGCTCGCCGTGCGGCTGATCGGACGCGAGCGCCGCAACACGGCCGCGCGCAACATCGCGATCTGCTTTCCCGACCTCGGCGAGGAAGAGCGCGCGCGAATGCTCGATGCGAACCTTCGCGACAGCGGCCTCATGCTGATCGAGTTCGCGCTCGCCTGGATGGGATCAGCGCGCGCGATCGCGAACATTCCGCTCGAGATCGAAGGCCTCGAGCATCTCGAGGCCGCGCGCACGTCGGGGCGCGGCGTGCTGCTCGTCGGCGCGCATTTCTCGCATCTGGAGCTCTGCGCGCGTCTCGTCTCGCAGCGCATCCGCATCGCCGGCATGTATCGCGAGCACGAGGATGCCGCATTCGAGTGGGCGATCAAGCGCGCGCGACTGCGCTATGCGTCGGCGATGTTCTCGAAAGACGAGCTTCGGCAGACCGTGCGCTTCCTCCGCGACGGCGGCACGATCTGGTATGCGCCCGATCAGGACATGCGCGGCAAGGACGTCGTGTTCGCGCCGTTCTTCGGCGTGCCGGCCGCGACGATCACGGCGACGCACCATCTCGCACGGCTCTCGGGCGCGGCCGTGATCCCGTTCTTCCATCGCCGGCTCGACGAAGGCGGCTATGCGATCCGGCTCGAAGCGCCGCTCGCGGATTTCCCGAGCGACCACGCCATGGCCGATACGACCCGCGTCAACGCCGTCATCGAGCGCATGGTGCGCGAAGCGCCGACGCAGTACCTTTGGATGCACAAGCGGTTCAAGACGCGGCCGCCGGGGGAACCGAGCGTCTATTGACCTGCGCCGGGCATGCGAGCGCAACGCGATGCCGCGCGATTGCGGGGACATTGCCGGGACTAGGGGAAAACCATGGCGTTCCTGATCGTCATCGCGAGCGGAATCGTGGGCTTCGTCGTTGGCGCCGGCGTCGGCGACGGATCGACCGCCGCGTTCGGATTCTTCGGCGGACTCGCGCTCGGATTCGCGTTCGCGCGATTGCGTGCGCTTTCGCTGCGCGTCGATGCGCTGCAGCGCGCCGTCGTCGATGCGGGTGCATCGTCCGCCGCAAGCTCGACATCGACGACACCGCGGGAAACCGCGAGCGCGCCGATTGACACCGCCGAGTCGCCAGGCAATTCGCCTTCGTCCGCCGAGCGAGCGCGATCCTTCACGCCGCCACCCGCGATCATCGATTCGGCGGCGCGCCGCGCGGCCGCAGTCGCCGTCGAAGCTCGTCCGTCGCCTGCCGAGACATCGAGCGCGTGGGCTGCGGCGCCGAGTGCAGCCGCGCCCGCGATTCCGCCGAGTGCTACCGAGCCTTCGTCATTCGCACGCGCGGCCGACGCGATCCGCCGCTGGTTCACCGAAGGCAACGTACCGGTCAAGGTCGGCATGCTCGTGCTGATCGCCGGATTCGCCGCGCTGATCAAGTACGCGACGGATCAGGGCTGGCTCCGCTTTCCGATCGAGCTTCGGCTGATCGCGATCGCGATCATCGCGCTCGCCGGTCTCGCGCTCGGCTGGCGCGAGCGCGTGCGACGTCGTGCGTTCGGGCTTGCGCTTCAGGGCGGCGCGCTCGGCGTGCTGCTGATGACCGTGTTCGCGGCGTTTCGCGTCTACGCATTGATTCCGGCGACGCCTGCGTTCGCGGCGATGATCGCGCTCGTCGCATCGGCCGGCGCACTCGCGGTCGCGCAGGATGCACTCGCGCTTGCGCTCTTCGGCACGCTGGCCGGATTCGCCGCGCCGATCCTGATCTCGACCGGTGCCGGCGATCACGTCATGCTGTTCTCTTATTACGCGATCCTCGATCTCGGTATCGTCGCGATCGCGCTGCGCAAATCATGGCGCGCGTTGAATCT
>DASZWL010000461.1:0-2018 GCA_035546695.1 Rhodanobacteraceae bacterium
GCGGCGGTCAACGTTTCGCGAGACGCATCGCCGCCGGCGGCCGTCGTCGCGCAGGCGATCGCGTCGCGCGACGGACCCGGTTCCGCGCGGATGCGCCGCAGCGCGCCGATGCCGTCGAGACCCGGCATGTTCACGTCGAGCCGCAGAAGATCGAAGCGCTCGCGCTGCGCGGCTGCGAGAGCGCCGAGACCGTCGCAGGCGCGCTCGACGTCGCTGCCGAGCTGCGCGAGCGCATCGGCGAAGAAACCGAGGCTGATCGGGTTGTCGTCGGCAACGAGAATCTTCGGCACGGCGCTCTGATTCAGGGGCGAGACTGGCAGAATGGCCGTCGATGCCGAAGCCGTCAATCGTCCGCCGCCGCTTCACGATTAAGTTTTGCTGTCGAATGCTCGCCGGCATCGCGGCTGCGTTCGTGTTTGGTCCGCTGCACGCGCGAACGCTAAACGTGCGCGTGGATCGCCTGCATTCCGTCGAAGCCGAAGCGCGCGACATCGAGTTGAGCGTGCACGAGGGCGTTTCCGCGACGCTCGATGTCGACATCGGCCGACTCGATGTCGCCGCGCTCGGCATCGCGGATCGGCTGACGTGGCGTTGTGCGATCTTGCGCTCGGCCGACGGAACGCGCTCGTGTGCCGGACCGGTTCAGCTCGCGAGCACGACCGGATCGGCAGCGACGCTCGAGGCGCGGCTCCTCCGCGATCGCGTCGAGCTCGATCTCGCGAGCGGCGATGCGCACATTCGAGTGCAATTGCCGACAGCGGACGGCATCGCGCTGCGGCTCGATATGGCGAGCGTCCCTGTCGCCTGGCTGCGTCCCGCGCTCGATCGCGCGTGGACCGGTGCGGAATTGCGAGAAGGAACGGTCGGCGGCGACGCGACGCTCGGTCCCGGCGATGCGGTCGTGGGGCACTACTCGCTCGACGGCCTGACGTTCAACACGGCCGACGGTGCACTCGCGACGGAGAAGACGACCGCTAACGGAGAATTCGCGATCGACGCGCTCTCGAGCGCACCGCACGTGCGCGCCGCCGCGACGTTCGCCGGCGGCAACCTGCTTTTCGGCGACGTGCACATCGATCTTCCGGCGACGCCGGTCGCGTTCGATGTCGATGCGTCGGCGGAAGCGGACGCGTGGCGGATCGATCGGCTGAGCTGGAGCGATCCCGATGTGCTCGCGTTCAGCGCGAGCGCCACGGTCGACGCGTCGGCGCAGGACGCGTTGCGCCGACTCGACGTCAAGATCGATCGCGCGATGTTTCCCGCGGCGTTCGATCGTTACGGACGTTCCATTTTCATCGCGCGCGGCTGGCCGGCCGTCCGCGCGAAAGGCGCGCTTTCGGGCGAGTTCGCGATCGACGGCGTTCCGCAAAGCGTTGCGCTTTCGTTCGACCGTCTCGATGTCGGAGACGGTAAGAACGTTTCGATCCAGAAGCTCGACGGCGCGTTCGAATGGAGCGCGAGCGGCGAGCGTCCGCCCGCGACCCTGCGCTGGGCATCGATCAAGGCCGGCTCCGCCTCCCTCGGCGCGGGACGCGCAACTTTGCGCTCGCGCGATGGCGTCATCGCGCTGGCGCAGCCGTTCTCGACGCCACTCTTCGGCGGCACGCTTGCGCTGAGTAAATTCTCGTTCGATCCGCACATCGAACGAGGGCTCGCCGCGCAAGCGTCGTACGAACTTCGCAAAGTCGGCTACGACAGCGCCGACGGCACGATCGCGGCCGCCGGAATCCAGGCGAGCGGCGACGTGAAACTCGGCGGCACGCTCGAGGATCCCGAGCTGTCGCTGACGACGACGTTCCGCGGCGGCGAGGCGCTCTACGGTCCGTTCTACGTCAAATTGCCGACGTCGCCCGTGCGCGCCTCGGCCATCGCGCGCCGCGACGGCGAGCTCTGGCGCATCGGCTCGTTCGAATGGAACGATCCAGGCGTGCTCGAGATCCACGGTCGAGCGGACATCGCACCGAACGAAGCGAAACCGATCACGGCATTGACGCTCGACGTGCAGCGCGCCGATCTCG
>DASZWL010000462.1:0-5226 GCA_035546695.1 Rhodanobacteraceae bacterium
AGCGTGCGCGAGAACGTCGCCTGGAAATCGCCGCTGCTCGACTCGTGCTTCTCGCGCAGGCCTCGCGCGCGCTCGTAGCCGACGCTGACCATCTGCCCCCACCAGCCGGCTGAGGGAGGAAGCGCCTGCATCGCGAGCTCCCAGATCTTCGCATGATCGAGCGATCGTGCCGCGGCGCCGGCCGCGTCGAGCAGCGCGAACCATTCGCCCCAGTCCTTGCCGGTCGCGGCGCGCAACGCCTCGTCGCCGCAAGGAAGCAGTGCGGCGTCGAAGATGCCGGCGGCGGGTGCGCGTCGTGCGCGCTGCGAACGACGCGTCGATGCGCGCGGCGGCGCGGCCTGTCGGCGGGGCTTCGACCTCGCCGACGAAACCTTCGTGCGATCCCTGCCGGCGGATGCCCCCTTTCGGGCAGCGACACTGCCGGCAGTTTTTCTGGCGGCGACCTTTTTCGCCGTCTTCGAGGTCTTCTTCGCGGCCGCCGCGCGTGGACGCTTCGCGGTTGTGGCCGCGCTTTTCTTCGTCGCCTTGCGCGCCGGAACGGCCCGCTTTCGCGCTGGCCGCTTCGGGGCCGGTTTCACCTTCGTGCGCCGCTTGCGGATCGCCATCGGATTGCGCCTCGATCGCCGGATCGCCGCGGAACGCGCGGCAACGGCGAGTCTTGCGCCGCGCGTGCATCGGGTCAACACGCGTCCGTCGGGAACCGCCGCGCGACGCCCGGATCAGCGGCGCCGCGTGAACACGATCGTTCCGAGCGGAATCTCGCGGCCGCTCTTCGCGCCGATCGCGGTCATCGTCAGCACGCGCGTATCGCCCTTGAACGTTTCCGTCATGCGGTACTTCGCTGGCGGATACGGATCTGGCTGGCGAAGCTCCGACGTCCACGTCATTGTCCGCGTCTTCGCGTCGAACGTGCCTTCGTCGAGGCGGATGTAATCCTGGTTGCTGTCGACCCAGATGCCGACGTAGCGGCCCTTCTTCGGATCGTAGCCCCAGGTCCCATGTCCACCGTATTTCTCGTCGACGGCGAAATCGTTCTTGATCCAGCCGTTGCCGGTCACGAATGTGTTGGTCTGGACGCCGCGCGCGGTCTTCGGCGCATCGCCGGGATTCTCAGGCGGGAACTCGATCGCGGCATCCCAGACGCCTTCTTCGAGTTTCAGGATCGCCAGCGCTTCGGTGCGCGCCGCCGCGCTCGCGTCCGGGGGCGATGCCGCGGGCGGCGGCGAGGATTCCTTCGATCCGGCGACAGCCGAGACCAGACACAAGGTGCAGAACAGCAAGACGTGGCGCATGGCATCTCCTTCCGATTCGCCCCGAGCCGGGCCGGCGGCACCGCGGTTCGCGATGCCGGAGATCCCATTACGGAAAAACGATGCGAAACCTGTCGCGGAGAACGAAGCGCTCGCGCCGAAGCGAGTCCGCCGTCTGCCTAGACGTTGAAGCGGAAGTGCAGCACGTCGCCTTCCTGCACGACGTATTCCTTGCCTTCGAGCCGCAGCCGTCCCGCGTCGCGCGCGCCGGCCTCGCCCCGGTATCTGATGAAATCATCGTAGGCGATCGTCTCGGCGCGGATGAAGCCGCGCTCGAAATCGGTGTGGATGACGCCGGCCGCCTGCGGCGCGGTCGAGCCGCGCTTGACGGTCCAGGCGCGGACCTCCTTCTCGCCGGCCGTGAAATACGTCTGCAGGCCGAGCAGCTTGTAGCCGGCGCGGATCACGCGGTTCAGGCCCGGCTCGTCGAGGCCCATGTCGGCGAGGAACGCGATCTTGTCGGCGTCGTCGAGCTGCGCGAGCTCTTCCTCGATCGCGGCGCAGACCGGAACGACCTCGGCGCCTTCCTTCGCTGCGCGCTCGCGCACTTTGTCGAGATACGGATTGTTCGCGAAGCCGTCCTCCTTGACGTTCGCGATGTACATCAAGGGCTTTAGCGTCAGCAGGAAGAGATCGCGCAACAACGCCTTCTCGTCGTCGTCGAACCCCGCCGAACGCGCCGGCTTTCCTTCGTTGAGGACGGCCTGCACTTTCTGCAACACCGGACGACGCGCGAGCGCTTCCTTGTCGTTCGCCTTCGCCGCGCGCTCGACGCGGTTCAGCGCCTTCTCGACCGATTCGAGATCGGCAAGCGCAAGCTCCGTGTCGATCGTCTCGATGTCCGAGATCGGATCGATTCGGCCGGCGACGTGCACGATGTCCGGATGCTCGAAGCAGCGCACGACGTGCGCGATCGCGTCGACCTCGCGGATGTGCGCGAGGAACTTGTTGCCGAGTCCCTCGCCCTTCGACGCGCCGGCGACGAGTCCCGCGATGTCGACGAACTCGATCGAGGTCGGAATGATCTTCTGCGGATGCACGATGTCCGCGAGCGCCTGCAAGCGCGGATCGGGCACCGGCACGACGCCGATGTTCGGATCGATCGTGCAGAACGGGAAATTTGCCGCCGCGATGCCGGCTTTCGTCAGCGCGTTGAAAAGCGTCGACTTGCCGACGTTCGGCAGGCCGACGATGCCGCATTTGATGCCCATGAGCGAATCCGGGAAAAGAGAATAGGGAATGGGGAATCGAAGATTGGAGGCGCGTGCTCCATTCCCAATTCCCTATTCCCGATTCCCCGTCGTGTGTAGTTGCAACATCGCCTTCTCGAACTCACCCTCGACTGCAAGCGGCAACACCTCGAACGCCCGACCGATCGCATCGAGAATCGCATTCTCGTCCGCCGCCGACGGCCGCCCGAGCACCCACGGCGTCACGCGATCCTTGTTGCCGGGACCGGGATGCCCGACGCCGATGCGCAAGCGATGAAACTTGCCGTGGCCGACGTGCTGGAAGATGTCGCGCAGTCCGTTCTGCCCGCCGTGTCCGCCGTCGAACTTGAGCCGCACGGTGCCGGGCGGGAGATCGAGATCGTCGTGCGCGACGAGCATTTCCTCCGGCTCGATCTTCCAGTAGCGCAATGCCGCCGCGATCGAGCGGCCGCTCGCGTTCATGTACGTGGTCGGCTTCAGAAGCCACAACGCGCGATTCGCGTAGTGGATCTTCGCCGTCTCGCCATGCAGCTTCGATTCGGTGCCGAAACGCCCGTCCGCCTGCCGCGCGAGCGCGTCGACGAACCAGAACCCGGCATTGTGCCGCGTCCTTAGATGTTCGGCGCCCGGATTGCCGAGCCCGACGATGAGGCGCAGGCCGCTCATGGACGGAACGTTGTTGACAGCGTGCCCTCACCCCTTGCCCTCTCCCGCGAGGCGGGAGAGGGGGAGTCGGCGTTGCGCTGCGCGCAACCGAGATGCCTCACTGAAGCGGTGCTTACTTCTTCTCGTCCTTCTTGGCCGGAGCCGCACCCGCAGCCGGGGCGCCCGCAGCCGGCGCAGCACCGGCAGCCGGCGCGGCACCCGCCGCAGCGGCTTCGCCTTCGGCGGCGACCGGTGCTTCCTCGACCTCTTCCTTGATCTCCTTCGCGACCGCGACGGCGTGATCGTGCTCCTTGCCGAAGCGAAGCTCGGGAATCTCGACGCCGGTCGGCAGCTTGAGATCGGAAAGATGCACGATGTCACCGACGTCGATCTCGCCGAGATCGACCTCGATGTATTCCGGCAGATCCTTCGGCAGGCACGAGATCTCGACGTCGTTGAGTTCGTGCGTGATGACGACGCCCGACTTCTTGCCGGCCGGCGACTTCTCCTGGTTCAGGAAGTGCAGCGGCACGCGAATGTGGATTGCCTCGTTCTCGTTGACGCGCTGGAAATCGAGATGCAGCACGATCTGCTTGAACGGATGGCGCTGCATGTCGCGCAGAAGCACCTTCTGCACGTCGCCCGCGAGGCTGAGGTCGAGGATCGACGAGTAGAACCATTCGTTCTGGCTCGCGAGCCAGACGTCCTTGTGTTCGATCTGGATCGAGACCGGCTTCAGCTCGCCGCCGTACACGACGGCCGGGACGTAACCCGCGCGACGCAGGCGGCGGCTCGCACCCTTGCCCTCGTCATCGCGCTTGTGAACATTGATGTTGCGTGTGGTTGCCATGGTGTTGTTGCCTTTGTTGCAGTTGGCCATCTCGCGATGGCGTGGGCTCTCCCGCGACCAGGAGAGTCGGTTTTTTTGAGGGGAATGGGGAATGGGGAATGGGGAATGGGGAATGGGGAATTGAAAAAGCGCGATTCCCTATTCCCTATTCCCTATTCTCAATCCACATACAGCGAGCTTACCGACTCGCCGAATGCAATCCTCCGAATCGTCTCCGCCAGAAGCTCCGCCACCGACAGCTGCCGGATCTTCGCGCAATTCCGCGCCGCTTCGGACAACGGAATCGTGTCCGTCACGACGAGCTCGTCGAGCGCAGAACCCGTGAGGTTCTGGATCGCCGGCCCCGACAGCACCGGATGCGTGCAGTACGCGACGACCTTGCGCGCGCCGTTCTTCTTCAACGCCGCCGCGGCCGCGCAGAGCGTGCCCGCGGTGTCCACGATGTCGTCGACGAGCACGCAGACCTTGTCGCGCACCTCGCCGATGATGTTCATCACCGTCGCCTCGTTCGCGCGCGGGCGACGCTTGTCGATGATCGCGAGATCCGCGTCGTCGAGCCGCTTCGCCAGCGCTCTCGCGCGCACCACGCCGCCGACGTCCGGCGAGACGACGATGACGTCGTCGTTGCCGTAATCGCGCCAGATGTCCGCGAGCAGCACCGGCGAGGCGTACACGTTGTCGAGCGGGATGTCGAAGAATCCCTGGATCTGGTCCGCGTGCAGATCGACCGTCAGCACGCGGTCCGTACCGACCGATCCGATCATCTGCGCCGCGACCTTCGCCGTGATCGGCACGCGCGCCGAGCGCGGGCGACGATCCTGGCGCGCGTAGCCGAGGTACGGAATCACCGCGGTCACGCTCGCCGCCGACGCGCGCTTCAGCGCATCGACCATGGCCAGCAGCTCCATGAAGTTGTCGGCCGTCGGCGCGCACGTGGGCTGCACGACGAACACTTCCTGGCGCCGGACGTTCTCCTCGATCTCGACCTGCACCTCGCCGTCCGAGAAGCGGCCGACCATCGCCTTGCCCATCGGCACCGCGAGCTCGGCGCAGATCGCGCTCGCGAGCGGCCGGTTCGCGTTGCCGGTGAAGACGAGCAGGCCCGCCGCGTTCGCGTTGGTGTTCACAACGTCACCTCGTCACAACGAGCCGCAGCGATCGAGATACCAAACGTTCCAAAAAACTTCTTTCAAAACCCCTTGAGTCAAGG
>DASZWL010000463.1:0-4563 GCA_035546695.1 Rhodanobacteraceae bacterium
CCGCGGATCACGCTCTCGTTCAATTCCTTGTTGTGCTCGACGCGAAAGCACGGATCTTCCTCGCCGAGCTTCTGCAAGGTGGTCGCGAGCTTCTGCTCCTGGCCCTTGTGCGCGGGCTCGACCGCGAGGCCGAACATCGGCAGCGGGAAATCGAGCGGCTTCAGATGGATCTGGTCCTCGTCGTGCGAATCGTGCAGCACGGCGTCGAAGTGGATCTCCTCGACTTTCGCCACGGCTGCGATGTCGCCGGGGATCGCCTCGTCGATCTCGACGTGATCCTTGCCCTTGAGCTTGAAGAGATGTCCGACCTTGAACGGCTTCTTGCCGTCGTCGACGAAGAGCTGCGTATCCTTTTTCACGGTGCCCTGGTAGACGCGGAACACGCTGAGCTTGCCGACGAACGGATCGTTGACGATCTTGAAGACGTCCGCGATGACGTGCTTCCTCGGATCGGCCTCGGCCGCGATCGGCTGCGCGCTCGCGCCGGTGCCTTTGATGAATTGCGGAGGATTGCCTTCCTTCGGATTCGGCAAGAGCTTCGCGGCGAACGTCAGCAATTCGCGGACGCCGGCGCCGGTGCGCGCCGAGGTGAAGCAGATCGGCACGAGATGGCCTTCGCGCAGGCATTGCTCGAACGCATCGTGCAGCTCCTGTCCCGAGAGGCCGGATTCGCCGTCGTCGAGGTAATGGCCCATGACCGTTTCGTTGATCTCGACGACCTGATCGATGATGTGCTGATGCGCTTCGGCGACCGACGAGAAATCGGCCTCGCCGCTCGGCTGGAAGAAGCAGTCGACGACGGCGCCGCCGTTCTTCGACGGAAGGTTGATCGGCAGGCACTCGCCGCCGAACTCGTCGCGCAGCGCCTCGACGATGCCTTCCAGATCGATGCCTTCGTGGTCGATCTTGTTGATGACGAGCACGCGGCAGAGATTGCGCTGCTTCGCGCGATCCATCAGCCGCCGCGTCTGGTGGCCGATGCCGGTCGCGGCATCGACGACGATCGCGCAGGTTTCGACGGCCGAAAGCGCCGATAGCGTCGGTCCGCGGAAATCCGGCGAGCCCGGCGTGTCGATGAGGTTGAGATGCGCGCCGTCGACGTCGACCGATGCGATCGCGGTGCCGAGCGAATGCTTCCTTTCCTTCTCGAGCGGATCGTGATCGGACACCGTCGTGCCGCGCTCGATCGAGCCTGCCGTCTGGATTGCGCCGCCGGCATGCAGCAGGGCTTCGAACAGCGTGGTTTTGCCGGCGCCCGCCTGTCCTGCGAGGGCGATGTTGCGAATGTCGTCGGTGGTATGGGGCATGGCTCGACCCTCCGGAAGCGCGGATTGACGTTGCGGCCGGCGGGTAGGCACGAGACCCACCGGGCCCATAGACTTGTCCCATCGCCAGGCAGGGTCAAGACGCAATGCGCGAAAACGGCGGCCGCGAGCCGGCGGTCGTCTGCGTCCACGGCGCGGGCGGCGGCGGCTGGGAGTGGGGCATCTGGGCGCGCGTGCTCGCCGTACGCGGTTTTGCCGTCGTCGCGCCGGACCTGATGCCGAGCCGGAACGGCATCGAGAAGACCTCGTTCCTCGATTACCGCTCGCAGGTCATGGACTGGTGCGCCGGCGCCGGCACGAACATCGTTCTCGTCGGCGCGAGCCTCGGCGGCCTGCTCGCGCTCGCGGCGGCGCCGTTCGCGAAGCCGCGCGCGCTCGTGCTCGTCAATCCGATGCCGCCGGCCGGCGTGCTCGCGCGTCCGTTGCACGATCGCCATCCGCCGGTCGTTCCGTGGGCTAGCCGGCGATCGCTCGCGTCGACGCAGCGCGCGCTTCCGGACGCCGACGACGCCGCGCGTCTTTATGCGTTGCGCCGCTGGCGCGACGAATCCGGCGCCGTGCTCAACGAGGCGCGCGACGGCATCGCGGTCGAGCCGCCGCGCTGTCCCGTGCTGCTGCTCGCCGGCGAAGCCGATACGGACGTTCCCGCTGCGGTCACGCGCGCGCTCGGCGTGCGTTTCGCCGCCGACGTACGCACACTCGCGGGCGCGAGCCACGTCGGACCGCTGCTCGGGCGGAGCGCCGCGGCCGCGGCCGCCGAAGCGGCCGAATGGATCGCGACACGCACCGATGCCGGGGATGTTTAACTCCGCTTTAGCGCAGGCTCATCGGACGCTCACTATCCTGCGCGCGTTCGCGGCTCCCCGCACCGTTCGTGATCCCACAGCGCAAGCACCGTCCGCCGCCCATGCAGCCTAGCGTCGCCGGCGCAGCGGTCGAGCCGTCGCTTCACGACGTCGCTCGCCTGCGTTTCGCGAGCGATCGGCTGCCCTGGCAGCGCAGCCTGCGCTGGACACCGCCGCCGCGCGACCGGCGCCTCCTGCTGCTCGGACTCCTGATCGCGATCCTGTTCACGGCCATCGAGCTCGTCGGGTTCGGCCTCGGCATGCGCCGGCAGATCGCGCGCGAAGTGCGACCGCCGCGGCCACAGACGATCGAGGTCGTGCTGATCGAGCCGCCGCAACCGGCGCCCCTGCCGCCCGAGCCGGTGCCGCCGCCGTTCGAGCGGCAACCGAGCCGGATCCGCGTCGAGGCGCCGAAGGTCGAGCTGCCGCCGCCGCCGCGCGCCGCCGAGGAAGACACCGACGCGATGCGCGCCCGCATGGGCGAGAGCGGCGCGCCGCAACTCTTCAATCCGGACGGATCGATCCGTCTCGCCGCGCCGCCCGTCGCGCCGAAGCCGTCGGCGAATCCGCAGGAAGCGGCGAAGCAGCGCTGGGCCGAGATCGAGAAGCGCGGCGAGAATCCGCTCGACTGCAAGCGCACGCGCTTCGCGCAGACGTTCAAGCCCGACATGTCGCTCGGCGACGAAGTATCGAGCAAGTATCTCAAGTGGATCGGTCTCGGCGATCCCGAGGCGATCCGCCATCGCGCCGAGCAGCGCGAGGCGCGCGCGGCCGAAGGTTGCGATCCCGCGAAATGAGCTTCGTGCGTTCGCGTCGATCGCATCGCGTGCACGCGTCTCGTTCATCGTTTGCAAGTCAGGTGAATGACGCGTGCTTGAACGCGTTTCGACAGCGATGCGCGCACGACGCATGCGCGCAAGATGAACGCCGGAATTAAGAACGGATTCACTCCTCCTCGCGAAGATGAAGTTTCCAGCATGACGCAGCGCTCGCACGAAAAAAGCGCTGCCGAAGGAGGAAACGATGAACATGCACACTTGCCTGCGTCCCACTACGCTTTGTCTTGCGCTCGCCGTCGCGATTCCGGCGGCCGCACAAACCGGTTTCCGCGACGACGGCTTTGCCGACGCGCGTTACGACTATGCGCACGTCGTCAAGGTCGATGCGATCGTGAGCCACGACAGCCGGCCAGTCAGCCGTGAAACCTGCTGGCAGGAGCCGACGACCTCGTATCGTCCGACGCCGACGTACACGTACTACAAGGACGACGATGACGACGACGGACCGGATGTCGTCACCGTCCAGAGCGGATACCACGAAGTCAGCGGTACGGAGCAGCATTGTCGCACCGAGACGGACTGGCGCAACACGAATCGAGTGCTCGGCTACGACGTGACGTATCGCTACGGCGGGCGCATGTACACGACGCACATGGATCACGATCCGGGCGACCGCCTGCGTGTTCGCGTGAATTATGACTACACGATCACGCCGAGTGAGTGAGAGCGCACGCGTAGCGCGGAATCGACGTAGCTCGGCGAATTATGCGGTCACCTCTCCCGCTCTGCGGGAGAGGTCGCGCCGAAGGCGAGTGAGGGCGATCGTGGAACGACGTACCAAGATTTCCCTCATCCGCCTGCCGGCACCTTCTCCCGCAAGTGGGAGAAGGACCATTTGCTCCGGGTTCGAGCCAGGATCGACTCGATTCAAAGCATGCGCCGGAGTTCCGGCTCAAAGCATGCGCCGGAGCTCCGGCAGAATCGGCAGCTTGCGCACGCGCACGGTCGTCGCCGCGTAGATCGCATTCGCGAGCGCAGGCGCCGCGCTCGGTACGCCCATTTCGCCGGCGCCGGACGGATCGGCGGTCGAATCGACGATCTCGACTTCGACCGCCTGCGGCGCGTCGGCCATGCGCATCAGCGGATAGTCCGGAAAATTCTTCTGCTGCACTTCGCCGTCCTTGACCGTGATCGCGAGGCGGAGTGCCGTCGAGATGCCGTCGATCGTGCCGCCCATCATCTGCGCCTCGACGCCGAGCGGATTGACGACGCGTCCGACGTCGGCGACGACGACCGCGCGATGGATGCGCAGGTCGCTGCCTTCGATCGAGACTTCGAACGCGTGTGCGACATAGCCGCCGAACGTGAAATGGCATGCGATGCCGATGCCATGACCGTCGCTGCGAGGCACGCCCCAGCCGATGCGCCCGGCGCAGCGCGTAAGGACGTTCGCGAGGCGGCCGGTATTGAAGACCGGGCCGCCGTGTCCCGAATATGGAATCTGTCGCGGCTCGCCAAGCATCGCGAGACGGAGCTTGACGGCATCCTGCTTCGTCGCGATCGCGATCTCGTCGATGAAGCTTTGCACCGAGAATGCGTGGAACGTGTGCAGCG
>DASZWL010000464.1:0-6114 GCA_035546695.1 Rhodanobacteraceae bacterium
GCTCGGGATGTAGTGATGGACGGAGGTGTTGGGGGTATAGACGAAGGTGTTGGAGCCGTCGCAGCGGTTGACCCAGAGGCGGCTGGTGCTGCCCGGGCCGTCGCCGTCGCCGTGGTCGAACACGAACGCGTCGTAGCAGCCGTCGTTGTTGAAATCTACCCACAAGGCGTCGAAACGCGCATCGGTGTCGACGGTCTGATCGACACGCTGCGTCGTCTCGTTGGAGAACGCCAGCACCGCGTCGCCCGGCGGCGAGCCTTCGCCGCTCTCGAAGCCGGCCTTGAACACGACATCCTCCGCGTGCGCCGCGGCGGCCGCGAGCAGCAGTGCGGTCAACATGCAGCGAAGCGTTCTCGATCCGAAGGCGGATGCGCGGAAGGGACGAGCGGGACGACTTGCGGACATTCGGTGCGCAATCCAGAAGTAACAGGTTTGGGAATCGGGAGCGCGAACCGCCGCCCCGGGAGCGTGCGCAGTATTGCGAACGAGGTCCGTATCCGCTGTGACAGCGGTCACGTCATCGCGGAGGACACGACAAAACCGCCGCGAAAAATCGTGACGAAGTTTTCAAAAGATAATCAGAAGATGCAATGTGAAAATGGCCCTGGTCGGAACCGGCGATTGCCGTGCAGTGCGAAAACGACTCCTTAACTCCAACATGCCGACTGCCCGCTAGACTCGCCGTCCCTCGGCGTTCGCTCGCACTGCGCCGATCTGATCATCCGACGAAAAAAATGACCCCTACGGTTTTCTCGCGTCTGCGGCGCCGGCTCGGTCGGTGTTGCGGCGTTTCGATTTTCGTGACGTGGCTCGTGCTGGCGGCATCCGCCGCGCATGCGCAGATCGTCGCGACTCATCCGCGCCTGATTCTCGACGAAGACACGCTCTCCGCATTGCGCCAACGCGCGAACGACGACACGCCGCAATGGCGGCGGCTCAAGTCATATTGCGATTCTTTCATCGGCGGCACGGTCCATTATCCCGACGAGTCGACCTATCCGAATCCGCCGGATATCGGCCAGGGTTATCAGGGCCACGGCTACTGGAGCGCGCTGTTTGCCGAAGGCTTGTGCTACCAGGTGATGCGCGGGATCGATGCGGGCGCGGCGACGGCATACGGCGACAAGGCCGCCGAGATTCTGGCGAAGGCGTCGATGCCGTATCCCGGTCCGCACGCGGAGAATCCGTGCACGGACTCCGGCTATGCGATCCGCACCTACGGCGTCGTCTTCGGCATCGGGTTCGACTGGGCGTACGACCGCATGAGCCCTTCGCTGCGAAGCCAGGTCTATTCGACCGCGAACGACTGGATCGACGCGTTCGAGGAACCGGGCGGCTGTGCCGATTTCGAATACGAGCATCCGCAAAGCAATTATTTCGCGGGTTATTTCCATGCGAAGGCCGCAATCGCGCTCGGCACCTGGGGCGATAATCCGGCTGCGTCCGCGCAATGGGACGACTGGCTGAGCCATCAGTTCGGCGAGCGTGTGAGGCCGTATTACGAAGCCAATCTCGCCGGCGGCGGCTGGCCGGAGGGTTACGCGAATTACGCGCCGCTGGCGGTGTTCGACATGACGCTGCCGGTGCGCGAAGTGAAGACGGCAGCCGGTATCGATCTCGCGAACGACGCGGCGGCGCCTTATGCGTTCGCTTCGAGCAACGCCGATTTCACGATGCATTTCACATGGCCCTCGCGGCGCTATTTCGACGATCGCGACACGAATCGATCCGGCGGCGATCCCGATCATCCGCCCGGCACCACGAACGCTTTTTTGTTCCAGCATCTGCTCGGGATGCAGGATTTTCTCGGCCGTCCGCACGAGGCGGTCATGCGCGAGTATCTCGCCGAAGTAGATGCAGCGACCGGAGGCTTCGGCGACGACGATCCGTGGACGGCCTTCCTCTTTGTCGATCCGGACGGCCCGACCGCGCCGCTCGCATCGTTGCCGCGTTCGTATTACGCGACCGGCATGGAGGCCGTGGCGGCGCGCTCGGACTGGTCGACCGATGCCGCATGGATGTCGTTTCGCGCGGCGCCGTACGTCAACAATCCGAGTCAGGGCGAGGAATACTTCGACCAGGGCAGTCTTGCGCTCGTTCGCGGCGACAAGCCGCTGCTCGTCAACGCGACGGGCTGGATCGTCCACGATCCGAGCGGCTCGCAGGGCGAAGATCACGTCTACGAGGACAACTACGGTTCGTTCGTGACGGGCGATCCCCTTTCCGGAAACCGGCAGGCCTACAACGTCTTCTACGTGCGTCACATGAACGGCTCGAACCTTGCCGAGCCGTTCGGCCAGGATGCGAGCTCGCGCTCGGACGGCGCGGCGACGAAAGTGGCGTCGTTCGAGGACGGGGGCACGTACGTCGCGCTTCGCGCCGACCGCATCGAGGACATGTACCGCCGTTTCGACGCCGGTCCCGCGGTAGCGAGCTGGTCTCGGCAGATCGTCTATCTCAGGCCCGGCCGATTCGTCGTCTATGACCGCACGACCGCCGGCGACGCGGCGTACGATCAATATCTCGCGTTTCACTTTCCGGCGAATCCCGTCGCCGGCGCGGCTCCGTCCGGCGAGACGCGGCTCGATGTGACCTATGACGGCACCTACATGGGCGCGATGACCGTGGTCGAGCCGTCGGGCGCGGTCGTGAGCACGCGAGCGCTGTATCCCGATCTCGATCCGACCAAGGTCTGGCAGGCGCAAGTGCGTCCCGCGAGCGCCGGCGCAAGCCAGCGCTGGTGGACCGTGTTCGATCTGTCGTCGTCGCCCGCGGCCGTCGCGAGCGCGACGAAGGCCAACGTGACCGCCGGCGGCGCGGCCGGTGTGGTTCTCGCCGGCACGTCGGGAAATGAAGTCGTCCTTTCCGGTACCGGCGCGCCGGGCGTGCCGATCTCCGGCGCGATCACATATGCGGTGCCCGCCGCGTTCACGCACAACACGCTGACCGAGCTCGCGCCGGGCGCCGGCTATTCCGTCAGCGTCGACGCGCAAGGCGCATCGAACGCAATCACCGTGACGCCCGGCGGCGGATATACGACCTCGGCGCAGGGCACGCTCGTCTTCATCGTCGCTGCCGACGGCAGCGTGTTGCCCGGGGACACGGTCTTCAGCGACGGGTTCGACGGCTGAGGCGTCGCGTCATCATTCAGCCGATGGCCGTTGCGAGATCGCTGCGGCGTCGCAGCAGCGCTTCGTACAGCGCGTGATACTGGCGTGCACAGCGGTCGCCGCCGAGCGCGCCTTCGGCGTGCGCGCGCGCCTGCGCGGAAAGCGCTGAAAGATCCCCGAGCACGAGCTCGTCGAGCGCTTCGGACAATGCGGGGGCTTCGGCATGGTCGGCCAGCCTTCCGGTGCGGCCGTCGACGACGATCTCGGGAATGCCGCCGACCCGCGCCGCGACGACCGGCACGCCGCACGCCATCGCCTCGACGATCGCAAGGCCGAATGCCTCGCGTCGGGCTCCGTGCAGCAGGACGTCGAACGCGGGAAACCATTCCTCCGGCGCGGATTGGAAACCGAGAAAGCGGACGCGATCGGCGAATTCCGGCGCGACGTGCGAGCGCACGAGCTGCTCGTGCGCGGGGCTGCCGCCGCCGAGGATCGCGAGGCTGCAATCGAGCGCGGGATGGCTTCGCACGGTGCGCTGGAACGCGTCGATCGCGAGATCGACGCCCTTCTCGGGCCCGAAATGACCGACGACGCCGATCAGCTTGTGCTGGTCTCCGACACCGAGCTCGCGTCGCCGTGCTCCGCGCCGCGCGGGGTCGGGCCGGAAACGCTCGAGATCGACGCCGAGCGGGATGCACAGCACCTTGGCCGGACTGATGTGATTCGTGTCGAGGTAGTGACGGCGACGATCCTCGGATGCGGTGACGATCGCGCCGGCGCGCAGACCCGCGATCGCGTTGCGCATGCGGTCGCGCATGCGCGCCGATTCGAAATTGCGCGTGCGATGAAACGTCATCAGCAGTTGTGGTCCACCCGCCGGCATCGCGAGCACGCTGGCCGCCTCGCTCGCGGCATCGTGCGCGTGCACGATCTCGATCGCGCGCGAACGGCAGAAGTCGCGCAAACGCGCGAGCGCGTTCCAATCGAACAGACGGCGTCGCCCGAGCTCGATCGCCTCCTCGAAGGAAGCGGCCGCGACGTCGGCGGGACAATCGAGTTTCTCGATACAGCACAGGCGATTGACGACGCCCAGCTTGGCGAGGCCGCGGCACAGCTCGCTGATCGCCTCGCGGCGTCCGCCGCGACTGTAGGAAAGCGTGATGTGCAGGACGTTCATGGCTGCACCGGACCGCCGCCGCTCGCCTGCGGCGGCGCGGAATCCGGCGCAGCGTGCTTCACGAGCCACTGCGTCGCGCCGGCGCTGCGGTTGTTCCAGTTGAAGCTCCGTGCGGTCTTGCCGTTCGCCGCGCAATCCTCGGCATAGGAATTCGCAATCAGCGCGAGTCGCCTATCGAGCGCGCGCTTCTGTACGGCATCGGTCTCGAAATAGCGTGCGGCGGCGACGACGAAGCCGAGCTCGACCGTGTGCTCGTCGCTGTACCAGCCGTCGTTGTTCTCGATCGCGACGAGCTTCTCGATCGGAGCCAGCGACGACGACCAGTACCACGCGATCTGGCCGTCGGGGCCGCTGCATTCGTGACGCCAGTCCTTGCCGACGCCGGCGATTGTCGCCGGATCGATCCATCCGTAGCGCTCGAGGTAGCGGCCGAACGCGGTGATCATCGGCGGGATGCGCGCATCGGACGTCACCAGCCACGCGTGCCAGAGCCCGTCGATGATGTTCTCGCTCATCCAGGGCGATGCGCCGCGCACGTCCGTGTCGGCGTCGTAGTCGTCGCCCTCGTGCCGCTGCCAGCTGTGCCGCCACGATCCGTCGGCCGGCTTGTCGTCCGGATTTTTCGTCTGATGGTCGTACAGCCAGCCGATGCGCTTGCCGATGTCCTCGAGATAATGGCGATCGCCGGTGAGCTCGTACGCGCTCACGATCGCGAGCAGGCCAAGGCCGGTATGCCGCTCGGTGTAGATCTGGTCGGTCTTCTTGTACGGGCCCGCGATGCCGCTCCAGCCGCCGTCGTCCCAGAGATCGGCCATGTGCCGGACGAGGGCCGAATCGTGCAGGCTGTCGTCGCCGCCAAGCGCGAGCGCGAGGAGGATCGGTTCGATATAGACGAACTTCACGTCGCAGGGATTGACGTTGCGATAGGCCCACCCGCCGACGCAGGTCGGATGCAGCAGCGACGGCGCGCGCACGATCTGCGCCATGTAGAAGCGGTAGCTTTCGACGGCGGCTTGCAGATAATCGAGACGGCCGGTGCGGACGTACTGCTTGTACAGCGTGCTCGGGCGATCGAACAGCCAAGCGGTCGCATTCTCGATCGGCAGCTTGCGCGCCCATTCGAATTGTCGCGCGAAGAAGCGATCGTATGCCTGCGGCCGCGTGACGGGTTCCTGCGGACCCGCGATCAGCGAGGCGCTCATCCAGCCGGGGTCGAGTGTCGCGAGCACGCCCGGCACGCGCACGGCGTCGGCGTTCGCGACGAGACCTTCGTCGTAGGGCCAGCCGGGAATCTCGCTCGTGCGAGGCGCGTCGGTCAGAAAATAGACCGTCGCCCGATCATGGTCGAGATGCGTGCGGAACTGTGCGCGTACGGCGCGGATGCTGCCATCCTTGAAGTGCCAAGTCAGCGTCGGTGTCACGTGCGCAGGAATCTCGTTGCCCTTGGCATCGACGATGCGCACGTGCTTCGCATCGGTCAATGCGCCCGGCGCGAACGGCACGCCGACCGTGACCGCGACGTCGTCGCCGACGGCGCCGGTTCGGTGCAGCTCGATGCGTTGAGCGGACGGCAGCGCGCTTGCCTGCGGCGTTGCGCAAGGCGAGCGCTTCGCGCGGCTCGAGGCGTGGCGCGAATGGGCGCCGGGCGGTGTTCCCCGCGTCTTGCAGTCCGCCGGCGGCTTCAGCGGCCATCCGTTGCCTGGCAACCAGTGCTGGATGAGGCAACCGTTGGAGTAGACGATGACTTCCTGATCGGCGGCGAGGTTGTCGAATCGGAATTGGGGCCCGCCGTCGGGGAAGCGGACGAGGAGATCGGCGGTGTCGTTG
>DASZWL010000465.1:0-3990 GCA_035546695.1 Rhodanobacteraceae bacterium
GTTCCGCGAGATCCGCACGCGCCTGCTCGCGCTCGGCGGTTCGACCAACTTCGTCACGATGGTCGCGCCGATCAGCCATCGCTCCGGCGGCAGCTTCGTCGCGCGCAACCTCGCCACGGCGTTCGCGTTCGACGAGGCGAAGACGGCGCTCCTGATTGACTGCGACGTGCGCCACGCGGCGCAGCACACGGCGCTCGGCGTCGAGAAGATCCTCTATCACACCGGCATTCCGCGGTTGCGCCTGATTCCGGCCGGTCGCCAGCGCGAGATGAGCGCGGAGTATTTCTCCTCGTTCCGCATGCGCGCCGTGCTCGATTCGCTGCGCAGCCGCTACGCCGATCGCTATCTCTTCCTGGACAGCCCCGCCGTGAAGGGCTCGCCGGATGCGCGTATCCTCGCCGATCTCGCCGATTTCATCGTGCTCGTGGTCGGCTATGGCCGCGACACGCCGGGCGCCGTCAACAAGGCGCTCGCGAATTTCGACCCGAACAAGATCGCGGGCGTGGTTTTCAATCAGGTGCCGTAAGCAGCAATCGAAAGAACTACCGGGGGAGGCTATGGCAACACGACGTTTGCTGGCTTGCGCAATCGTTGCGCTGTCGCCGTTTCTCCTGGCGCTGACGGCGCACGCGGTGCAGATCGACTATCGCGCCGGCATCGGCGTCGAATACAACGACAACGTCAATCTCAACGACACCGATCCGGTCGGCGCGACGATCCTCGAGCCCGAGCTCGCGTTCGGCATCCGCCAGGAAGGCTCGACCGTGCAGGCCAGCGCCGAAGGCCTCGTGCAATACCACGACTATCTCAGCGGTCCCTACGCGAGCGAGTTCCGCAGCCAGCTGGCGAGCCATCTCAACTGGACGATGGCGCCCGAGCGGCTGAATCTCACGATCGAGGACTATCTCGCGGTGCAGCCGATCGATGTGCTCGCCGCCGACACGCCGAGCAACCAGCAGCAGACCAACGTATTCGCGATCGGTCCGACGCTCGGCTTCCGCATGGGTTCGACCGTGCGCGGCCAGGCCGAGCTCCGCTACATCAACAGCTACGCCGACGAGGACAAGGAATTCAATTCCAACCGTGTCGCCGGCGCGCTGCGCGCGATCAAGGACCTCGACCCGAGCAGCGCGGTCTCCGCGAACCTGACCGACGAGCACATCGCCTTCACGGACAGCTCCGCGACCAGCCCGGATTACGATCGCACGAGCCTGTTCGGGCGCTATTCGCGCAAGTGGACGCGCTTCGACATGACGTTCGACCTCGGCTACTCGTGGCTCAACTATTCCGGCCACGAGGCGGACGACCGTTCCAGCCCGCTGCTGCACGGCACATTCGGCTGGAAAGCGACCGACCGCGGCACGCTGACACTGGACTTCTCGCACCAGTATTCGGACGCCGCGTCGAGCATGATGGTCGTCAGCGACATCGGCGCGACCATTCCGACGAGCATCGCGACCGGCGACGCGACGGTCACTTCCGAAGCGTTCCTCGAGAATCGCATCGGGCTCGGCTACGCCTATCAGGGCGTCCGCGCCGGGTTCGGCGTGTCGCCGTACTATCGCAAGCAGGAATACGTGAACGCCGACGGCCTCGACCAGGATGCGCGCGGCGCGACCGTCACGTTCTCCTGGCGCCTGCGGCCGACGCTGACGTTCGGCGCAAACGGCACCGGCGAGCGCACCGATTACAGCGGCGCCGACGTCAACGACACGACATGGACGATAGACACGTTCCTGACGCAACAATGGACGCGCAACTGGAGCTGGCGCGCGCAGTACACCTACTACAAGCGCAACAGCTCGCTGTCCGGGCTCGACAGCGAACAGAACATCGTCTACTTCGGCGTCTCGTACACGCGCTGAAAGTAGCGGCCGCACGCCTTGCGGGCTGCGCCGCAGGGACTAGGAAGCATCGATGAGCACGTTTCTCGTGACCGGCGGCGCCGGCTACATCGGAAGCCATGTCGTGCGGCAGCTCGCCGCGCGCGGCGAGCGCATCGTCGTGCTCGACAATCTCACGACCGGCAGCCGCGATGCCGTCCTTTCCGGAACGTTCGTGTTCGGCGACGTCGGCGACCGGGCGCTGGTGGATCTCGTGCTGCGCGAACACGCCGTCGATTCGGTCATGCACTTCGCGGCGCACACCGTCGTCCCGGAATCGGTGCGCGATCCGCTCAAGTACTACGGCAACAACACCTGCGCCACGCGCAACCTGCTGGCAAGCTGCGCCGCCGCCGGCGTGAGTCACTTCGTGTTTTCGTCCACCGCCGCCGTGTACGGCATGCCCGCGTCCGGCATCGCGGACGAAGATACCGAGACGCGGCCGATCAATCCCTACGGCGCGTCGAAGCTGATGAGCGAAACGATGCTGCGCGATCTCTCGGCCGCGACGCTGATGCGGCATGTGATCCTGCGCTACTTCAACGTCGCCGGCTGCGATCCGGAAGGACGCATCGGCCAATCGACGCCGAACGCGACCCTGCTGATCAAGGTGGCTTGCGAGCACGCTGCCGGCAAGCGCGATCGCCTCGCTGTGTTCGGCACGGATTACGACACCGCGGACGGGACCTGTATCCGCGACTACATCCACGTCGACGACCTTGCCGTCGCGCACCTTCGGGCTCTCGATCACCTGCGCGGCGGCGGCGGATCGCAGACGCTGAACTGCGGCTACGGGCACGGCTACAGCGTGCGCGAGGTGATCTCGATGGTGCGCAAGGTCAGCGGCCATCCGCTGCGAGTCGTCGAAGAGCCTCGCCGCGCCGGCGATCCGCCGATACTGATCGCGCGCAGCGAGCGCCTGAAGGACGTGCTCGGCTGGCGGCCGCGGCACGATGATCTCGAATTCATCGTGCGCACGGCCTACGCATGGGAGTGCCGGCTGTCCGACGCGGCGCGCGCCGGCTGCGCGGCGTCCTGAGTCTCGGTGCGGCGCGCTAGGATCAGCGGATACGGCGCGGCAGAGACGACGTGAAGACATTCGGCCACCCATTCGACGCAGCCATTCACGATATCCGTGGCGTTCTTGTGATTGCTGAAGGGCGCGTCGAAGAAAGCGGTGCGCCGCACGACGGAAAAGCCTTCCTGGCCGAGCAGCGTCGCGATCGCGTCCAGCGAGTGCTGGGTCAAGCCTCTCGAGCCGACGTCGCTGGCGCCGCGACCGTGACGCAGGCGCCGCCACGCGCGCTGCAGGAGGGCGGAGGTCTTCGTCGCGACGATCAGATGGCCGCCCGGCCGCAGCACGCGCCGCACTTCGCGCAGATACGCAGCCGGATCTGGAACGAACGGCAGAACGACGACCGATGTCACGATGTCGAAACTCGCGTCCGGAAAATCGAGCGTGCCCTTGTCGCAGACCGCGAAGCGAAGCTCGGGATACTCGCGCCGTGCGAAAGCGATGCGCTCGGGCTCGACATCGACGCCGGTGACGTCCGGATGCGTGCGGGAGATCGCCCATGTGAGATCGCCGTAACCGCACCCGTAATCGAGAACCCGGCCGTCGAGACCTTGGATCAATGCAAGGACGGCGCGATGCCGACGCCGCTGATGCGCATCCTGCGGCGCATCCCTGCGAAAGTGCGCTGCGACGTCCGCGACAGCCGGAGTGCTGGAATCCGCCATGATCATCTCCCGATCATCTGCTCGTAACGCCATTATCCGCGAGAACGCGCATCGACGATCGTGCCGCGTCGCGACGCGCGTGCTCGCCGCGGCCGCTCTCCTCGCTTCCGTAGAGGCTTCGGCGACGCCTGACCTGCGGTTCAGCGACGAGACGCGTGCGCGCGTCGACAAGTTGCAGACCGTCGACGCGCCGTTCGACGCCTTGTGGGTAGATTTCAACAACGATGGCTGCTACGACGCGTTCGTGTTCGACCACGGCGACGGCGACGGCCCGGGCAGCACCAGCCGCCTCTGGGTCAACCGCTGCGACGGCTCCAACACCTTCGTCTATACCCCCAACACCTCCGTCCATCACTACATCCCGAGC
>DASZWL010000466.1:0-1629 GCA_035546695.1 Rhodanobacteraceae bacterium
CACCACGCCCGTCACCGTCGTCGTCGCCGCGGGAATGTGCGTGCGCGGGCTGATCCTGGCGGCCCACTTCGGCAGCAGGCCGTCGCGCGCCATCGCGAAGAAGATGCGCGGCTGGCCGTATTGAAAGACGAGCAGCACCGCCGTCATCGAAATCGCCGCGCCGAGCGCGACGATCCAGCCGACGCGCGTGTAGCCAATCAATGTCAGCGCGTGCGCGAGCGGATCGGCGACGCCGAGCTCGCTCGCCGGCACCATGCCGGTGAGCACGGCGCCGACGACGATGTAGATCAACGTGCACACCGCGAGGCCGCCGAGAATGCCGATCGGCAGATTGCGCTGCGGATTCCTGGTCTCTTCCGCCGCAGTCGAGATCGCGTCGAAGCCGATGTACGCGAAGAACACGATCGCTGCGCCCTGATGGATGCCGCGGAAGCCGTTAGGCGCGAACGGCGTGTAGTTCGCGGCGTGCAGATTCATCAGCCCGACCCCGACGAACAGCAGCAGCGCCACGAGCTTGACGGCGACGATGACGGTGTTGGCGAAGGCGCTTTCGCGCGCACCGCGCAGGAGCACCCACGTGATGGCCGCGACGATCGCGACGGCGGGGACATTGACGAGGATCGGGATGCCCGCGAGACGCGGCGCCGTGTCGATCAGCGCGTGGATCGCGGGATCGCTGCTCAAGAGCGCGGTGCGATACCCCGTCGACAGCCAGTCCGGCAGCGCGAGACCGAACCCGCGCAGCAGCGTCTTGACGTAGTCGCCCCACGAGATCGCGACCGCGACGTTGCCGACGGCGTACTCGAGGATCAGATCCCAGCCGATGATCCACGCGACGAGCTCGCCCAGCGTCGCGTACGCGTAGGCGTACGCGCTGCCGGCCTGCGGAATCATCGACGCGAGCTCGGCGTAGCAGAGCGCGGCCAGCGCGCACGCGCCGCCGAGCAGCAGAAACGACAGCACGAGCGCGGGTCCGGCGCCGTAGCGCACGACTTCGCCGTTCGGCAGCACCTGGCCGGCCGCGGCCGTGCCGATCGCGCCGAAGATGCCGGCGCCGATCACCGCGCCGATCGCGAGCATCACGAGATCGCCGGCGCCGAGCACGCGTTTGAGCGAGGCTCCGCCCGATTCGGCATCGGACGCGATGAGATCGATGGGCTTGCGGCGGAAGAGGCTCACGTGTGCGCCAGCGCGAGTGGACGTGCCGGCACGTCAAGCCGCCACGCGGCGTCGTTCGACGCAAGGACGATCCCGCCGTCGGGATCGAACGCGAGGCCGACGATCGCCGGTGCGCTCAGCACGTATTCGGGCTCGGGCTTCGTCTGCGTGGGATCGACGCGATAGAGCCCAGCCGCGCCGGCGAGCGCGTCGGCGACGTACAGCTTCCCGTCCGCGTCGAACGCGAGTCCCTGCGGACGGCCGAATCCATCGCACGCGACGTCGACGAGCCGATCGGGCGTGATGCGATAGACCGGATCGTGCGACGCCAGCGTCGGCGCCGCGACGTAGAGACTGCCGTCGGGCCCGAACGCGAGATGGAACGCGGCCACGCTCGCCGGCAGCGTCGCGAAGGACTCGACGCGGCGATCCGGCGACACGCGGAAGATCGTGCCGGATCGATCGCCGACG
>DASZWL010000467.1:0-3924 GCA_035546695.1 Rhodanobacteraceae bacterium
CCACGATGTCGTGCGCGTCGCGCAGCTCTTCAGCCAGGCGGCGCGGCAGGAGGAATCGACGCTGCTGCCGCTCTACGTGCCGCCGGGCCAATACCGCTACATCGAAAGCGCGCCGCTGGCGTAGGCAGGCGTTTCAGCCGATGACGTGCCGCCCGCCGTCGACGCGCACGATCTCGCCGGTCACGAACGGCGCATCGCGGATCAGCCAGAGCACGGCCGAGCCGATGTCCTCGGGCGTTCCGGTGCGTCTTAGCGGCGTGCGCTCGATCAGCCGTTGCCGATCGGTCTCGCTCTTGCCGGCGTCGGGCCAGAGGATCGCGCCCGGCGCGATGCCGTTGACGCGCACGCGCGGCGCAAGATCGCGCGCGAGCGCCTTCGTCATCATCGCGAGCGCGGCCTTGCTCATGCAGTAGATCGCGTGATCGGGCAACGGCGTCTCGGCATAGATATCGAGAAGATTGACGATCGCGCCCGAGCGCGCCGCGAGATGCGGCGCCGCCGCCTGCGCGAGGAAGAACGGCGCTCGCGCGTTGACCGAAAAAAGCGCATCCCAGTCTTGCGGCTTCGCTTCGCCGAGCGGCGTCGGCACGAACGCCGCCGCGTTGTTGACGAGCGCATCGAGACGGCCGAAGCGATCGTGCGTCGCGGCGACCATCGGCGCGAGCGCGGCGACATCGACGAGATCGGCTTCGAGCGCGAGCGTGCTGCCGGGCCGCGCACGCTCGAAACGCGCGATCAGCGCATCGAGCTCGTCGCGCGAGCGATGACAATGCAGCGCGAGATCGTAACCGGACGCGTGCAGCGCGTCGGCGATCGCAGCGCCGATGCGCCGCGCCGCGCCGGTCACCAGCGCGACGGGACGCTCGCTTTCGCCATTGCCCGACATTGAGTTCTCCGTGCCGGCCGCTATGCTGCGGCCACGCGCGATCCGGAGTGCGCCGGATCGAACCCATTGTCGCAGAACAGGCGCGGGAGCTTCGTTGAAGACCGACTGGCCGGTGCCCGATGCCGAAGAGAAGGCGCATTCGGATGCGCTCGTCGCGCTGATCCGCAACGAGATCGCCGCGCGCGGTCCGATGCCGTTCTCGCGCTACATGGAGCTCTGCCTCTACGCGCCGGGGCTCGGCTATTACAGCGCCGGCAAGACGAAGTTCGGTCCGGCCGGCGATTTCGTGACCGCGCCGGAGCTCGGCGATCTCTTCGCGCGCGTCGTCGCCGGCACGCTCGCGCCGACGCTCGCCGAACTCGGCCCCGATGCCGATTTCGTCGAGCTCGGCGGCGGCAGCGGACGCTTCGCAGCGACCGCACTGCGCGAGCTTTCGGAACGAAATGCGCTGCCTCGCCGCTATCGACTGCTCGAGCCGTCGGCTGATCTTCGCGAGCGTCAGCGCGAGCACGTCGCCGCGTCGCTGCCGGATGATCTCGCCGCCCGCGTCGAATGGATCGAGCGTCCGCCGCAGGAGCCGTGGAACGGCGTGCTGTTCGCGAACGAAGTCGTCGACGCGCTGCCGACGACGCGCTTCGCGATGCACGGCGGCGAAGTCCACGAGGAATGCATCGTCGTTCGTGACGGTGCGCTCGCGCGCGAGGATCGTCCCGCCGACGCGCTTGTCGGCGCGGCCGTGCGCCATGTCGAGCGCTATCTCGGCGCCGCGATTCCCGACGATAACCGCTCGGAAATCCTGCCGCAGCTCCCGTACTGGCTCGCGGCGGTGATCGGCGCGCTCGATCGCGGCGTCGTGCTGCTCGTCGACTACGGCTATCCGCGCAGCGAGTATTACCTGCCGGAACGCAGCGACGGCACGCTCGTCTGTCATTTTCGCCATCGCGCGCACGCCGATCCCTTGCGCTGGCCGGGTCTCGAAGACATCACGGCGTTCGTCGATTTCACGGCCGTTGCCGAAGCCGGCGTCAACGCCGGATTCGAGCTCGTCGGCTACGCGCCGCAAGGCCAGTTCCTGCTGTCGAGCGGATTGCCCGCGCTGCTCGAGGAGACCGCCGCGCTCGACGAAGCGGCGCGCATGCGCATCGTCGGCGAAGCGAAGCGGCTGACGTTGCCCGGCGAGATGGGTGAGCGCTTCCAGGCGATCGCGTTCGCGCGCGGCGTCAAGGAAGTACCAGCTGGGCTTGCCGCATTCGATCTTTCGCGAAGGCTCTGATGCGCGAGCCCTCATGAGACTCATGGCATTCGTCGACGTGTTCCTCTCGCCGCTCGGCTTCGGGCTTCTGCTCGCGCTCGCGTTGTGGCTCTCGCGGCGACGCTTGCCGCGCGGCGTCATGCGTGCCGGCATCGCCGTCGAGATCGTCTGTCTCTTCCTCACGACATCGGTCGGCGCGAACCTCCTGACGTCATGGCAGGAGCGGCGTGCGACGCTTGCGCAATGCGCGTCGCCTGCTCCGCCGATGATCGTCGTGCTTTCGGGCGGAATGCGGCGCGATGCCGAGAATCCCGGCGATTTCGGCGTCCTCAACGTCGCGACATTGCAGCGCACGCTGACCGGCGCCGAGCTTGCGTTGCGCACACCGGATGCGACGCTTGCGTTCGCGGGCGGCGCGCGCGTCGGCGGCAATAGCGATGTCGCGCAGGCCGAGATCATGGCCGACGTCGCGCGAAAGCTCGGCGTGCCGGCGGCCGCGATCCGCACGGAGGATGCATCGACGACGACGTGGGAAAACGCGCGCAACGTTCGCGCTCTCACGCCCGCGTTGCCGGTGCGCATCGCGCTCGTGACGTCCGCGTTGCACATGCCGCGTGCGCTGATCGCATTCCGCGCTGCGGGCTTCGATCCGTGTGCGTATCCGAGCGACTACCGCTCGGCGCCGTTCGACGGGCCGGCCGATCTCCTGCCGAGCGCCGGTGCGATCGCGAACACCGACGCGACGCTGCACGAATGGGTCGGCGAGGTCGTTTATCGGTTGCGCGCGGCACGTTGAGGTCGAAAAGCCGGGATTCGGGATTCGAGATTCGGGATTCGCAGACGCGCCTCGATCATCCCGAATCCCGAATCCCGAATCCCGGCTCTTCCGACTTCGGACCGTCGCCGCGCTCCGAGCGCACGGCCGCAATCGCGAGCCCGCGTGCATCGCGAATCGCCTCGCCGATCGCTTCGCCGCGCAGGCCCTTCGCGACGAACGTCCGCGCATCGACGCTCGCCGCGGCCGCATGCGCGGCGCGCACGTAATCGGCTTGCGGATACGCAGCGTCTTCGCATCCGAGTCGCCCGCGCTTGTCGGCCTCGCACGCGATCAGGATCGGATCGAGCCGCTCGGGACGGCGGAACGCATCGATGCGTTCGAGGATCGACAGCAGGGTTTTCGGTCGAAGCTCGAACGCGCGATGGATGTCGAGATGGAAGCGGCAGACGAGCTCGGCCAGCGCCGCGTGCTCGGCCGGCACGCGCAGACGCGCCGCGAGCGCGCGCAGCGGAGCGACGCCGGCGTGCTCGTGGCCGATATGTCGCGGCAGGCGATCCGCCGGCGTCAGCGCCTTGCCGAGATCGTGCGTCAGCGCAGCGAAGCCGACGAGATCGTCGCCCGGCGCGAGCCGCGCGGCCATGTCGAGCACGAGCTCGACGTGCACGCCGGTGTCGATCTCGGGATGGAACTCGGCGCGCTGCGGCACGCCGTAGAGCGCGTCGACTTCGGGGAATACGACCGCGAGCGCGCCGCACGCGCGCAGCGTGCGCAGGAATGCCGAAGGCGCGGGCTCGGCGAGCGCCTTGCGCGTTTCGGCCCAGACGCGCTCGGGAACGAGATGCGCGACTTCGCCGTCATCGACCATGCGACGCATCAGCGCGAGCGTCTCGTCGGCGATGCGGAAGCCGAGCGACGCGAAGCGCGCCGCGAAGCGCGCGACGCGCAGCACGCGCACGGGATCTTCGGCGAATGCCGGCGAGACGTGGCGTAGCACGCGCGCTTCGATGT
>DASZWL010000468.1:0-14597 GCA_035546695.1 Rhodanobacteraceae bacterium
GCCCCGCACGCGGGCGGCGCGAGGGATCGCGCCGATTCGATCGTCAGGCCAGGGATGGCCTGTCGATCGAACCCGTCCGCCCGTAGCGGACCGGCCGCTTTGCGGCCGGCGCGGCAACGAGGGCGTGTTCTCTTTGGTGACTTTCTCTTGCACGAGCAAGAGAAAGTCACGCGCCGGCCAGGATGGCCGGCAAGACTCACAGGGACGTGAGTCGGTGCTCGAATCAACGCTCCAAGATCGAAAGACCAAAGAACCACAACATGCGAAACGTCGAACCACCCGTGCCCTCACCCTGCCCCCTCCCGCAAGCGGGAGAGGGGAAACACCGGAAGAGAAACCACCGAAACCCGAGCATGACTTCCGACCCATATCACTACTACTAACTAAACACTATCATCAACCCACACCTATACAGAGGTGAGCGCGAGCACCGCCATGGGCGAGATCGAAGTCGAATCGCACCTGTGGAAATTCCACAAGGAGCTCAGCGCCGGCATCGTCTCGCTGGTGCTGCTCGCCGTGCTGGCCAACGCGAGAAAGCCGATGTACGGCTATCAGATCGCCAAACAGCTCGACGAGACGGGCGAGGGCGTCCTCAGCGGCAAGCAGAGCGCGCTTTATCCGGTGCTGCGCAATCTCGAATCGGCAGGGCTCCTCGCCAGCGAGATCGAGCCGTCGATCTCCGGTCCGCCGCGCCGCTACTACCGCATCACGCCCGCCGGCCGACGCGTGCTCGAAGAGTGGAGCTACGTCTGGACGGCGACGCGCGATTTCGTCGATGCCGTGCTGGAGGGAACATGAACCGTCCGCTGCCGCGCACGATCGCGGAATATCTAGAACAGCTCCGCGCTGCATTGCGCGGCGCCGATCCCGCGCTGATCCAGGATGCGCTCTACGACGCGGAGGATCATCTGCGTTCCGAGCTTGCCGAAAATCCCGGCAAGTCCGAGGCCGACGTGCTCGCGAAGATCGCGACGACGTACGGCGCGCCGGAAGAGGTCGCCGGCATCTACGTCGACAAGGAGCAGCAAGTCCAGCAGGCGCTGCGCGCGCCGCCGCCGCCGCCGCGACGGACCGCGCTCGGCAAGTTCTTCGGCGTCGCCGCCGATCCGCGCGCGTACGCGGCGCTCTTCTACATGATGCTGTCGCTTGCGACCGGCATCTTCTATTTCGTCTGGGCCGTGACCGGCATCTCGTTGTCGATCGGGCTCTCGATCCTGATCTTCGGCCTCGTGTTCGCCGTGCTCTTCTTCGGCACCGTGCGCGTGCTCTCGCTCGTCGAGGGACGCATCATCGAGGTCATGCTCGGCGAGCGCATGCCGCGAAGGCCCGTCTATGCCGAGCGCGGCAAGCCGTTCGTCGCGCGCATCAAGGCCATGTTCGCCGACCCGCGAACGTGGTCGACGCTGCTTTACATGGTGCTGATGCTGCCGCTCGGGATCGTCTATTTCACGATGGCCGTCACCGGCATCGTGCTGTCGTTCGCGCTGATGGTCGCGCCGGTCGCGATCGTGCTGCGCGAGATCGGTGTGATCCACGACGGCGGCCTCTATTTCGACGGACAGCTGTTTCTGCCGCCCGCGATCGCGTTGCCGTTTGCGTTCCTGCTCGGCGTGGTGCTGCTGTTTGGCATGCTGCATCTCGCGCGCGGGGTCGGAAAGTTCCAGGGAGCGCTCGCGAAAAACCTGCTCGTTAAATCGGCGGCGTGACCCGGCAAGAGCGCATGGCGGCGACGATTGGCGAAATAAAAACTTCTTGACCCTCACGTAGCGTCAGGTTGCACGATGCGCCCGTCGCAAACGGAACGCACGATGTCGCTCCTCACCGTCAGCCAGCTCGCGAGCCGCACCGGAATCACGGTGCGTACGCTGCATCACTACGAAACCGAAGGCTTGCTCCGCCCGGCGAGTCGTAGCGACGCGGGTTACCGCCTCTATGGCCGCGACGAGCTGAGGCGGTTGCAGCACATCGTGTCGCTGAAGGCGCTCGGGTTTTCGCTCGCGGAAATCCGCGCCTGCCTCGATGCCGATGCGCCTTCGCTTGCCGAAGCGCTCGTGCGTCAGGTCGACCGGTTGCGGCAGGACATCGTTCGCCAGCAGAGTCTTCTGGATCGTCTCGAGCGTGTCGCTCGGCTCGTGGCAGATGGCGAAGCGATCGATGCCGACACCCTTCTCTCCAGCATCGAGGCGACCACGCTCATGGAAAAATATTTCACACCCGAACAGATCGAGACGATCCGGAATCGCGGCGAAACGCTCGGAGCCGAGCGCATCCGCGCGGTAGAAGAGGAATGGCCAAGCGTCATCGCCGGCATGCAGGCCGCGATGAAGCTCGACAAGGATCCCGCGAGCGAGGAAGTACAGGTGCTTGCGCGACGCTGGCGCACGCTCGTGCGTGCGTTCACAGGCGGTGACATGGGGATCCAACGCTCGATGAGCACGATGTATCGCGAAAACGCGGACGAGATGCGTGCGAAGACCGGCATCGATCCCGCGCTGATGACGTATGCGTGCAGCGCGATCGCATTATTGCGGGAAGACGCCGCCTAGATTCGGCGGTCTGCGCGAGCTTCGATGGCGTCATTCCCACGAGGCAGAATGACGTGTCGGAGGGCCGGCGCTTCCTAAAGCGCAGCCTGCGGCGGATAGATAAGCCGGCGGATACCCGCGTGATCGTAGCGGCGCGCCGAGATCGGGTGCGCGCGCATGAGCAGCTTTTCCGCCTTTTCGGTCGACGCATCGTCCGGCGTGTAGACGAACAGGAATCCCGCGCCGCGTTCGGCGAGCTTCCGGTCGTCGTCGATGTAGCCGAGCTCGGTGCCGAGGAAGCTCGCGAAGCCGATCTTGAAGCGCTCGAGCCATGTCGCGCCCTTCATCGATTCGAGCGTGCGCGTGACGAACGAGCCGGTCGCGCTCGCGACCTCGTCGTCGCCGAACCCGGATTCGACGAACTCCTTGCGCACCGCTTCGGCGCGCTCGGGCGTGTCGAATGCCGCGACGACATAATGAAGCGGATAGAAAACGCCGAACGAGCGGTCCTGTTCCTTGAAGAACTGCCAGTGCTCATGCTGCATGGTCGCGCTCCGCAGACGAGGCAGTGCAGCCTAGAGCGGCGCTTCGGACTCGTCGATGAACGGATCGCCAGAGCGCGATCGCGCCTTCAGGGCTTCGCTGCGGCCGCGCGCACGGGAATCGGCACGTTGCAGAGATCGATCTTGCCGGCCGGCACCTTGTACCAGTCGTCGCGGCGATTGCGCCGTGATTCGACGAGCGCGGCGAACGTCGCGGTGTCGGTACGCAGCACTTCGAGCGGCGTGCGCTCGGCGATCGGAACGTCCGCGGCGAGCCGAACCGAGCGGATCGGCACGTATTGCTCGGGCTTCTCGTAGAAACCGAGCGCGCCGGTTCCGCGCGGCAGCGCGGAGAGGAGCTCCATGCCTTGCACGACGCGTCCGACCAGCGCGATGTTGCGGTCGAGCTGACGCGGCGCGTGGCCGATGACGACGTAAAGCTCGGAGCCGGAGCCCGTCTCGACGCCGACGTCGCGCCCCGCGCCGACCATTCCGTAACAATGCGCGAGCCACGTTTTTCCGGATTTCTCGTCGCGCGCGACCGGAAAGCCGTTCGAGAATCCGACTTCCGGCGCGTAGACGTCACCGTCGGGAAGCCGCGTGAACGCGAGATCCTTCGCGATATCGCGCTCGAACTCCGGCGCGATCGTCTTCGACGCCTTGCCGAACGGATGCGCCTTGTCGGGCTTGTCGCCGTCCGGATCGCCCCATTGCGTCACGAAATCGTCCTGCACGCGCAGGATCGCGAGTCCGTCGAAATAATGTTCGCGCGCGAGCGTGCGGATGTTCGCCGCGTGCAACGGCGCGTAACCGGGCGCGAGCTCGATGACGACGCGGCCGGATGCAAGATCGAGATACAGCGTGTTCTCCGGATCGAGCAGGCGCCAGTCCGACGGCTTCGATGCGGCGAGCACGTCGGCCATCGTCTTTGGTTTCGCCGGAGTCTCGGCGTCGGCAATTGCGAAGCCTGTCGCTGCGAGCATCGCCGCCGCAAAAAAGGGACCTGCGGTCGCGTGAAGGAATCGGCGTGAATTCGATCGGTTCATCGGTGGGCTTCCCGGGCACAGAAAGATTTTCGCGGCGCGATCGTTCAACCTGCGTGCGACACGCTTAAATGTCGCCGAGCTTCGCGAATAGCTCGGACCATTGCGGACTGTCGCGCAAGGATGCGACGAAAGGCGACATGCGAAGCGCCCACGGCATGAGTCCGGGACTCGCCAGCAGGCGGTTGTTGTGCCGGAACCAGTCCGTGCCCGTGGCGAGCCAGCTGAGGGCGGCGTCCGTGTCGCCGCGATAGGCGTAGACCTCGACGATCCGCAGCGGATCGCGGTCGCGCGCGACGTCGATCAGCCCCGCTAGCGCCGCATCGGCTTCGGCGCGCCGGTGGAGGCCCTCGTACGCGAGCGACTCGATCTGAAATTTCGCGACGCCGTCGGGCGAGGCTCTCACGAGCGCGAGCGCTTTCTCGAACTGGCCTTCGAGCACGAGCACCTGGCCTGCGATGTCGGTCCAGGCAGATGGATCGAGCTCGACAAGGTCGAGATTGACCTGCTTGGCTTCGCCGTACCGTCCGGCGAGAAAGAGCGCCGAGGCGAGGTTGTAGCGATACGCGAGCGCGAGCGGTTCCATCGCGACGGCGCGCCTCGCGAGCGCGATGCTTTCTTCGAAACGACCTTGCGAGAGCGCGTCGCTCGATGCGTCGCTCAACAGCAGCGCGTTGTCCGGCTCTGCCAGCCTTGCGCGCGTCGCATGCGCTTCGTACAGCTCGCGCTGTCCGCTCTTCAGCGCATCCATCGCAAGACGCATGTGCGCTTCGGCGAGATCGGGGTCGAGCGCGAGTGCACGGTCCGCGGCCGCGCGCATGTGCGGCAGGGCGACGTCCTCCGGCACGATGCCTTCGACGGCGAGCAGCCAGTCCGCGCTCGCGAGGCCCGCGTAGGCCGGCGCAAAACCGGAATCGATCGCGACTGCGGCTTCGAAGTGCTTTCGCGCGCGATCGAGGTCGCCCTCGTTCCGGCGCGCAAGGAAGTACCGGCCGAGACGGTAGCGCTCGTCCGCCGCGATGTGGCGTGTCGTCGCCTCCGCGGCGTGTCGGGCCGGCAACGGCGTACGCCTGGTCGCGATCGTCGCGCTGCCGGAGAGCGCGAGCGCGAACACGGCGCCGGTCGCCGCAAGCGCGACGCGGCGGTATTTCGCAAGCGCACCGGACGCGAATTCTCGCGGAGCAAACGCCGTTCGCGAAGGCGCCTCGTCTTCGCGTGCGACCGTCGCATTTGCGATGAATCCGCGCGCGGCAATCGCGTTCCCGATGAAGCGGTAGCCGCGACGCGGCAGCGTTTCGATGTAGCGCGGCGACTCCGCGTCGTCGTCGAGCGCGCGGCGCAGCCGTCCGATCGCGCTGTTGAGACCTGTCTCGAAATCGACGACGCCGCGCGGCCAGAGTTTCGCGATCAGCTGCTCGCGCGTGACGACTTCGCCCGGATGTTCGAGCAGCGCTTCCAGCACCCGTTGCGATTGCTTGCGCAGGCGCACCGTGCGTCCTTCGCGGACGAGGTCGCCGGAATCGCATTCGAGTGTCCAGCCGTCGAACCGGATTTCTTTCGCGTGCGACATCGTGTTCTCCCGGCGGAGCGTGCCTGCGAGCGGTTTCGCCGATGAACGCGTCGCGGGTCACGCACCGGTCAGATACCGGTCAGATGCGGGCCATGGTACTCCAGCGTGCGCATGGCGAGAGTCCAGCCAGCAAGATCGCGCAGCCGATGCCTCGATGCGGCTGACGTCGCGGGCCGCAGCGTGTGGCATCGCAAACGTCGAAGGGAACGCGCGGCGTCGCGCGCCGATCCGCTGCCGAGTCCTTGCAAGGGAGAGATCATGAGACGTCCGATGTCCTGCTGTGCCGCCCTGGCGTTCGTCGTCGCCGCATGGTTCGCACGGGAACCGGCGGTGGCCGCCGAGGACGCGATCGTCACGCTGAAATCGGGCCGGGCGTATCGCGCGTACGGCGACATTCTCGTTCCGGTCGAAGCAGGGCCGGGGCTGCAAGGCGCGCTCACCGGCACGCGCTGGCCGAACGCGACGCTGTTCTATACGTTCGACGCTTCGGTATCGGCAGCGCAACGGACCGACTTCAGGCTGTGGGCCGCGGGTTGGCAAAGCGGCTCGGGCGTCCGCTTCGTCGAAGATGCCGGAGCGCCGAACCGCGTCCTGGTTCAGATCGCCGCCGACATCGGCTGTGGCCATTCGGCCGTCGGCATGATCGGAGGCGTGCAGGATTTCGTCATCGCGACCGACGCGGGTTGCTGGGCGTCGGGCATCGTGCAGCACGAGCTCGGGCACGCGCTCGATGCGGTGCACGAGCAGCAGCGGTCGGACCGGGATTCGTACGTCACGATCACCGATCACGGTATCGTCCAGCACTGCGGCCAGGGAACGTGGGACGCGAACTACGGCGAGGTCGCGAGCGAGACGAACACCGCATACGACTATGCGTCGATCATGCACTATCCGTCGCCCGCGCATTACACGTGCGACGGCTTCGACGTCTGGGCCGACATCACGGTTCTCGGCGCCGAGCCGGCCGGCGAGCCGCCGGGCTCGGAGAATGCCTGCACGAGCGTCGCCGACTGCCAGGCGATCATCGGCTCGCCGACGATTTCCGTGCGCGACGACTACGGCATGGCCCTGCGTTACGGATATCGCATCGCGATTTCGCGCACCGGCAACGGCGGCGGCGCGGTTTTCGCTTCGGGTTTCCAGGAAACCTGCGGCGTCGACTGCTATCTGACGACGCCGGTTTCGTCGCTGACCGTCAGCGCATTTCCCGATCCGGATTCGATCGTGACGATCTCCGGCGCATGCCGCGGCCAGACATCCTGCGAGTTCTCGCCGACAGCGAACGGCGTAGTGCAGGTGAGGTTCACGAAGAAAGCCAGCGTTGCCGCGGTCGTCGCGGTCGTGACAAAACCGAAGCCTGACGCGATATTCGCGAGCGGCTTCGACGGATTTCGGTAAAACCAGCGAGGGAGAACGAAATGCCACGCCTGATGCTTGCCGCGCTCACGTTGTCCGTTGCCTGCGGCGCGAGCGCCCAGTCGATGACCGGGCTCGTCGATATCACGATGGTGCGGACCGGATGGAACTCCGATGCGATGGCCGTCGTCACGGCTCAGCCGATCATCAATCCGGCCGGCTGTCCAACGACCGACGGCTATGTCTCGACGAGCGCGCGCCCGGGCTATCAGACTTATCTTTCCGCCACGCTGACGGCGTTCGCGCTGTCGACGCCGGTGGTCGTCTCGGTTCTCGATTCCGGGTGCGACGGCGGCAGGCCCGTGCTGATCGGCATCAATCTCAGCCACTGATCGCGCGATCGCGACCGGCCGGCGCTTTCACTTCCGGCCGGAGCGCCGTGCCGGCACGGCGTCGAAACGCCGGATGAAATCGCGCACGTCCGGATAGACGACATCGCGCCAGCGCCGCCCGCTGAAGATGCCGTAATGCCCCGCGCCCTCGACTTCGAGGTGCGCGTGCTTTGACTTCGGAATTCCGGTGCAGAGCACGTGCGCGGCCGCGGTCTGGCCGATGCCCGATATGTCGTCGAGCTCGCCTTCGATCGTCATCAGCGCCGTGCGCCGGATGTCCTCGGGAGCGACGCGCTCGCCGCGCAGGTACCACTTGCCGAGCGGCAGCAGATGTTCCTGGAACACGACGCGGATCGTGTCGAGGTAGAACTCCGCGGGCAGATCCTCGACGGCGTTGTATTCGTCGTAGAAGCGGCGATGCGCCTCGGCGTCTTCGAGATCGCCGCGCACGAGATATTCGTAGAAATCCCAGTGCGCCGTCATGTGGCGACTCGGATTCATCGCGACGAATCCCGCGTGCTGCAGGAATCCCGGGTAGACCTTGCGGCCGTTGCCGGGATAGTTCGGCGGCACGTCGAAGATCATGTTCGTCGCGAACCACGCGTAATCGTGCAGACGCGCGAGGTCGTTGACCTTGGTCGGGCATTTGCGCGGATCGATCGGGCCGCCCATCAGCGTCAGCGTCAGCGGCGTCGTCTCGCCGGCCGAGGCCATCAGCGAGACGGCCGCGAGCACCGGAACGGTCGGCTGGCAGACCGAGATCACGTGCAGGCGCTTCGTGCCGATGTGCGCCATGAAGCGACGCATGTACGCGACGTAATCGTCGAGGTGGAACGGCCCCTCCGCGAGCGGAACCATGCGCGCGTCGACCCAGTCGGTGACGTAGACGTCGTGATCGGGCAGCAGCGTTCGCACCGTGTCGCGCAGCAGCGTCGCGTGATGTCCCGAGAGCGGGGCGACGACGAGCACGATCGGATCGGCGCGCAGCACTTCGAGCGCGGCCGGATCGTCGCTACAGCGCTTGAAATGCAGCAGGCGGCAGAACGGTAGCTCGACCGCGCATTCCTCGACGACCGGCGCCTCTCTACCGTGCGCGACAACCGAGCCGATGCCGAACGTCGGCTTCTCGTAATCCTTCCCGAGCCGGTACAGAAGCTCGTATCCGGCCGCGACGCGGTCGACGCCCGGCATTTTCGACAGCCAGTTGTCCGGTGCCGACAGCGCCCGCGAGGCCGCGCCGGACCAGGCGACGAGCGGATTCAGGAGCGTGCGGCTGAGTTCGTGGAAGTGATAGAGCATCGGCGTTCGCGCGCGGGCGCCCGTGCGGGCGACCGGCGGATTCTAGGCGATCGGCACGAACCGCAGGCAAAAAATCGTCGCAATGACCGCATCGGTCTGTCGGCGCATGTGCCGATCGGCATGGCTCGATCGTGCGGTCGAGGTGCAAAAATGGCGGCTTGCATCGAATCGAGCGAAGGCTGAACGAGTCTCGCCTTTCGCCTCTCCCGCTTGCGGGAGAGGCCGCGCCGACGGCGCGGGTGAGGGAAGACCTGGAACGGCATCCCGGCCATTCGATGCTCGTCACGATCCAAGGGAACGCAAGCATGAATCCGATTCCGAGCGCCGCACTTTCCGCGATGCTCTTCTTCGCCGGCGCGATCCACGCCGAAACGCCGCCGCCCGCCGACGTCGAATACCCCGGAACGCTGAAGCTCGCGGTCGATGCGACCGATCTCGACCATCGCATCTTCCGCGTCCATGAAGAGATTCCGGTGCAGGGCGGCGCGCTGACGCTGTTCTATCCGCAGTGGCTCCCGGGCAACCATGCACCGCGCGGCCCCGTCGACAAGATCGGCGGGCTCGCGTTCAGCGTCGACGGCAAGCCGCTCGCGTGGACGCGCGATTCGACCGACGTCTATGCGTTTCATCTCGATATTCCGCAAGGCGCGACGACGCTCGTCGCCGAGTTCGAATTCCTCTCGCCGCAGGATTCGGTTCAGGGGCGCGTCGTGATGACGCCGGATCTACTGAATCTGCAATGGAATACCGTGCTGCTGTATCCGGCGGGCCATTACGCGAGCCGCATCGAATTCGCGGCGAGCGCGAAGCTGCCGGAAGGCTGGCAGCTCGGCACCGCGCTCGACGAATCGGCGCCGAGAACGGCGGACAACGTCGTCGCGTTCAGGCCGGTCGGACTCGACACGCTCGTCGATTCGCCGATCTTCGCCGGCCGGTATTTCAAGCGTGTCGATCTCGCGCCGGATGCGAAGACGCCGGTGCATCTCGATATCGTCGCCGACGAGCCGAAGGATCTCGAGATCGCGCCCGAGCAATTGAAGGCGCATCGCGCGCTCGTCGAGCAGGCGGGCCGGCTGTTCAGCTCGCATCACTACGATCATTACGATCTTCTGCTTTCGTTGTCGGATCAACTCTCGCACATCGGCCTCGAACATCACCGATCGAGCGAGAACGGCACCGAGCCCGGCTATTTCTCGGCATGGAACGCGCAAATGCCGGCACGCGATCTGCTCGCGCACGAATACACGCACTCGTGGAACGGCAAGTTCCGCCGTCCTGCCGATCTTTCGACGCCGAACTACAACGTGCCGATGGGCGACAGCCTGCTCTGGGTCTACGAAGGGCAGACGCAGTACTGGGGCTACGTGCTCGCGGCGCGGTCGGGCTTGTGGAATGCGGCGCAGGCGCGCGATGCGATCGCGCTCGTCGCTTCACGCTATGAGGACAATCGCCCCGGCTTCGAATGGCGCAACGTGCAGGACACGACGAACGATCCCGTCGCCGCGCAGCGCCGTCCGCTCGCATACCGCAACTATCAGATGAGCGAGGACTACTACAGCGCGGGACAGCTGATCTGGCTCGCGGTCGACGCGAAGCTGCGCGAGCTTTCGGGCGAGCGGCGCTCGCTCGACGATTTCGCGCGCGCGTTCTTCGGTATCGACGATGGAAAGTGGAACGTCGTCCCGTACACGTTCGACGATGTCGTCGCCGCGCTCGACAAGATCGCGCGATACGACTGGGCGCCGTTCCTGCGCCAGCGTCTCGATGCGCACGCGCCGCCGCTCGATGGACTCGCCGGCGCCGGATGGAAGCTTGTTTACACCGATCAGGCGAGCGAATTCCAGAAGACCTCGGAAACGCGCAGCAAGACCGCCGATTTTTCGACTTCGATCGGCCTCACGATCTCGATGAAGGATTCGAGGATCAGCGACGTGCGCTGGGGCGGCCCCGCGTTCCGCGCCGGCATCGCGCCGGGCGCGACGCTCGTCGCCGTGCAGGGACGCGATTTCTCGATCGATCGCATGAAGGAAGCGATCGCTGCTGCCGTGAAAGGCGCGCCGATCGACCTGCTCGTGCACAGCGGCGAGCTTTATCGCACGTTCCGCATCGACTACCGCGGCGGCCTTCGCTATCCGCATCTCGAGCGAATCGCGGGCGTACCGGATCGACTCGGTGCGATCCTCTCGCCGCGGAGCTGACCGATCGCATTTTCATGAACACGCATCCGCGCATTACGGCGCACCAGGCCCGGCTGCTGCATCTCGCCGCGCAGGGCCTGCTCGCGCGTCCGCGCCGTCGCGCGCGAAAGGCGGACGTGCTCGCCGCGATCCGGCGCATGCGCGTGTTGCAGATCGACACGATACATGTCGTCGCGCGAAGTCCGTATCTCGTCCTGTTCTCGCGCCTCGGCAGCTACATGCCGGAGTGGCTCGATGCGCTGCTCGAATCGGGCGCGATCTTCGAATGCTGGGCGCACGAGGCGTGCTTCGCACCGGCCGAGGATTTTCCGCTGCATCGCCGGCACGCGCTCGAACGCCAGGGCCACTGGGCGATGAAGCACGCCGAACGCATGCGGCGCGAGCAGCGGATCGCGATGGACAAGGTGCTCGCACGGATCCGCGAGCACGGCGCATTGAAGGCAGCCGACTTCGAGAGCAGCGAGCCGAAAAATCCGAGCGGCTGGTGGGGCTGGAAGGACGAGAAGCGCTGGCTCGAAGCGCTGTTCGCGTTCGGCGAGCTCATGATCGCGCGGCGCGAGCGCTTCCAGCGCGTCTACGATCTCGCCGAGCGCGTGCTCGCGACGATGAAGATCGCGCCCGATGCCGTCGCGACGCCGGCCGAGATGCAGCGTGCGTTCGCGCTCGGCGCCGTGCGCGCGCTCGGCGTGACCGAAGCGCGCTGGATCGCCGACTATTTCCGCAGCGGCCGGCGTCTCAAGGATGCCGATCTCGACGGTTACGTCGAGCGCGGCGAGCTCCTGCGCATCGACGTCGACGGCTGGCCCACGCCGGCATACGTGCATGCCGATCATCGCGAATCGCTCGACGCGGCCGTGCGCGGCCGCCTGCGCGCGACGCGAACGACGCTGCTGTCGCCGTTCGATCCGGTCGTCTGGGATCGCGAGCGCGCGAGCGCGATGTTCGGCTTCGACTACCGCATCGAATGCTACGTGCCGGCGCCGAAGCGCGTGTTTGGCTACTACGTTTTGCCGATCCTCCACCGCGGCCGCCTGATCGGCCGGCTCGACGCGAAGGCGCATCGTGCGGAAGGGCGCTTCGAGATCAAGGCGCTGTTCCTCGAAGACGACGTCGCGATCGACGATGCGCTGGCCGACGCGGTCGCGGATGCGATCGCCGATTGCGCCGAATGGCACGCGGCACCGTCGGTCTCGGTCGCGCGCTGCACGCCGCGTTCGTTCCTGCGTCAGCTGCGCGGTGCGCTCGCACGGCGAGCGGATGAACGCCGGACGACTTGAAAATGTCGTCGCGCGCGCTGCGGGAATGCAAGCGCAGGCATCGCGGCACCGGATGTCGAAAAGAGTTGCCGCTCGCGCCGCCGACGCGCAAGATCATCGCGGATAGACCTGTGGAGCCAACCGCATGATCGATGCAGGCCTCGACGTCGCCGCAAGGCTCGCGATGTCGGTCGCGTGCGGCGCCGTGGTCGGGCTCAACCGCGATCTGCACCACAAGCAGGCCGGCGTGCGCACGAATGCGCTCGTCAGCCTCGGCGCGGCGCTCGCCGTCATCGTCGTGATGCCGCCGGGCGAGAGCGATTCGCAGCGCATCGACGCGTTGAGCCGCGTGATCCAGGGCGTGTTGACCGGCATCGGCTTCCTCGGCGCCGGCGTCATCCTGCGCGATCCATCGACGCGGCGCGTCAGCGGCCTCACGACCGCGGCGGCGATCTGGCTCGCCGCGCTGCTCGGCGTCGCTAGCGGCGCGGGCGCGTACCTCGTCGCCGCGATCGCACTCGCGTTCGGGCTCGTCGCGATCGCCGGAGGCGGACGATTCGAGCGTCTGTTCCGCCGCCGCGAAGAGCCGCCGGAATCGGATGCAGGACAGGATTGAGAGGCGCGATTGCCGTCAGTGCGCGGTGCGCGCGATAAGTCGATGAAGATGAAGAACGACGCGACGACCGCTGCCGACACGACGATTCCTTCGGTACGTCTCGACGTCTGGCTCTGGGCTGCACGCTTCTTCAGGACGCGCTCGCTCGCCAAACAGGCGATCGAGGGCGGCCGTGTCGAAGTCAACGACGCTCGGGCGAAGCCATCGCGCGCAGTGCACGGAGGCGATCGCATCCGCATCCGGCGCAACGACGAGCTCTGGGATATCGTGATCGAAGCGGTGTCGGAGCAACGCGGTTCCGCGTCGATCGCACAGACGCTCTATCGCGAAACGGACGAGAGCCGCGCGCAGCGCGAAGCACTGCGCGAACAGCGCAAACTCGAAGGCACCGATCTCGCCAGACCCGCGACGAAGCCGGACAAGCGCGCGCGGCGCCTGATCCGCGCGCTCGGCGACATCGATGCCTTCTGACGGCTGAACATCGGGTGACTTGCGGTCGTCATGCGGCGCGACGATTTCGCGGGTCGCAATCGATTTGCCTCTTTATCCATTGTTTAGCATTCGCGCGCATGTGCGGAGTTACGCTTCGGACTCCCTGACAACCAGAAGGAGCGTGACATGGCTTCGCGAACGCTCGTCGTTCTGCTCGGCGGCCTCCTGGCGCCGCTCGCTGCGGGAGCGGCCAATCTCATCGAGAACCCGGAATTCTCCGACGGCCTCGACGGCTGGTCGCTCGCCAGCGAGGCGGGAACCGTCGAGACCGATGACGCCAACGGTTTGCCGGATGCGCCGTCGCTGCACCTCGCCGGCGATCCCGCCCGCGAAGATGTAGCGGCCGAGTCGTCCTGCGTCGCGATCGACGACAGCGCGCACATCGATCTGCACGTTCTCGTCCTGTCGAGCGCGGGACTTCCGAGCGCCATCGTGCAGCCGTATTCCGATGCGGCGTGCACGGACGCGCTCGATCCGCTTTCGACCGGATCGGTCGGTTCCACCGGCGACTGGACCGAGCTCACGCTCGTCGACACCGCGCTGCCGGAAGGCACGCAATCCGCGCGCGTCGTGCTCGATTCCGCCGTCGACGCCGACGGGAATCCCGGCGATGCGCTGTTCGATCACGTCGCATTCGGTCCGACGGGCGACGTTCCATACGCGATCGACGTTTCCCAGGAAGGTCTCACCGGCGCCTGGTACAACCCCGCGACGGGCGGGCAGGGCTTCGAGTTCGTGATGTCTCCGGGCAATACCGCTTACCTCTTCGGCGCCTGGTACACGTTTGGCTCGACGGCCGGTGGAACGGACACGCAGCGCTGGTACACGATCGAAAGCGCGGTCGAGCCCGGCACGACGACGGCTGACGTCACGATCTACCAGAACACCGGAGGCAACTTCGTCGCGCCACCAGTCACGAACGCGGTGGCGGTCGGCACCGGCATGCTGACATTCTATTCGTGCACATCGGGACTCTTCACGTACACGTTCGACGACGGCAGGTCGGGCTCGATTCCTCTGCTCGCGCTGATGCCGAATGTCGAGTGTTCGGAAACCAGCCCGGCGACGACCACTCCGCCGCCGCCGAGCGACTTCGGCCTTTCGGGCACGTGGTTCGATCCGGCAAACGGCGGGCAGGGCTTCATCGTCAGCGTCAATCCGGTGAACCTGCAATCGTTCTTCGGCTGGTACACGTACGCGATCGACGGCGAATCCGAGGGCGAGGCCGGCCAGCGCTGGTTCACGGCGCAGGGACCGTACACGACCGGCTCGAACGCGCTCGACGACCTGACGATCTACGAGTCG
>DASZWL010000469.1:0-6031 GCA_035546695.1 Rhodanobacteraceae bacterium
ACTGCAACGATGCGCCGACGCGCATTGCTGGGTCTCGACGGCTGATTTTTGCGCAGACAGAGAGAGCGGACGCCCTGCATCGGCGTCCGCTTCCCGTCACTCGAGATCGAGGAACGAGCGGAGCTGCTCCGACCGGCTCGGATGACGCAGCTTGCGCAGCGCCTTCGCCTCGATCTGGCGGATGCGCTCGCGCGTGACGTCGAACTGCTTGCCGACTTCTTCGAGCGTGTGATCGGTGTTCATATCGATGCCGAAGCGCATGCGCAGCACTTTCGCCTCGCGCGGCGTCAAACCGGCGAGCACGTCTCGTACCGTCTCCATTAGACCAATATTGGTCGACGATTCGACCGGCGAGACGATTGCGGCGTCTTCGATGAAATCGCCGAGGTGCGAATCCTCGTCGTCGCCGATCGGCGTCTCCATCGAGATCGGCTCCTTCGCGATCTTCAACACCTTGCGGATCTTGTCCTCGGGCATCTCCATCTTGACGGCGAGCTCATCCGGCGTCGGCTCGCGGCCCATCTCCTGCAGCATCTGGCGCGAGATGCGGTTGAGCTTGTTGATTGTCTCGATCATGTGCACCGGGATGCGGATCGTGCGCGCCTGATCGGCGATCGAGCGCGTGATCGCCTGGCGGATCCACCACGTCGCGTAGGTCGAGAACTTGTAGCCGCGGCGGTATTCGAACTTGTCGACGGCCTTCATGAGGCCGATGTTGCCTTCCTGGATCAGATCCAGGAACTGCAAACCGCGATTCGTATACTTCTTCGCGATCGAGATCACGAGACGAAGGTTAGCCTCGACCATCTCCTTCTTCGCGCGGCGCGCCTTCGCCTCGCCGATCGACATCGCGCGGTTGATCTCCTTGATGTCGCCGACCGCGAGGAACAGCGCCTTCTCGATCGCGATCAGGCGTTCCTGCTCGGTGATGATCTGCTCGCGGTGCGACTTGATGCTCGGCGACCACTTCTGGCGCTTCCTGCCGAGCTCGTCCGCCCAGGCCGTGTTCGTTTCGTTGGCCGGGAAGAGCTTCAGGAAATCCTTGCGCGGCATGCGTCCCTGCTTGATGCAGATCTCCATGATCATGCGCTCGTGATGGCGGATCGTGTTCACGACCTCGCGCAGCTTGCGCACGAATCCGTCGATCATGATCGCCGGCAGCTTCAGTTTCAGGAACGCCTCGGCCATCTGATCGCGCAGCTTCTGCGACTTGCGATCGGTGAGGCCGTGCTTCTCGGCGACTTTCTGGAATTTTGCATAAAGCGTGCGCAGCTCTTCCATGCGGCGCTCGACTTCGGCGGGATCGGGGCCGGTCTCGCCGGGACCCGATTCCTCCTCGCCTTCGCCCTTCTCGTCCTCTTCCTCTTCTTCTTCGGAATCGGCGGCCGAAGCGGGCTCGGGAATGTTCATCTCCGGCTGCTCCATGTCGGCGAAGCCGGCGAGCACCTCGGAGAGACGCTTCTTGCCTTCCTTGTGCTGATCGTATTCCTCGATCAGGAGCTGGATCGACCACGGAAAGCTCGCGAGCGCGGACTGGACCTGATTGAGGCCCTCCTCGATGCGCTTGGCGATCGCGATCTCGCCCTCGCGCGTCAAGAGCTCGACCGTGCCCATCTCGCGCATGTACATGCGCACGGGATCGGTCGTGCGTCCGACTTCGGCGTCGACGGCCGAGAGCACGGCGACGGCTTCCTCGGTAGCCGTGTCGTCGTCGGCCGAAACCGGCGTCTCCGGCATGATCGCTTCGGTATCGGGCGCAACTTCGTGCACCTCGATGCCCATGTCGTTGATCATGCCGATGATGTCTTCGATCTGCTCCGGATCGACGATGTCGTCGGGCAGGTGATCGTTGACTTCGGCGTAGGTCAGGTAGCCTTGTTCCTTGCCCTTGATGATCAGGGTCTTGATCTCGGACTGCTGCTCCTGATTGTGTTCGGTGGCGGCCATGGATGTTCCGGGGAGGTCAGATACGGCGGAGGAAAGAAAGTATAGGAGCCCCGTCAAGGGCGGTTTTTGCAAGTCATGGGGCGGGCCTCGGCCCACCGTTCAAGCGCCCCGGTGGGCCAAGGCCCACCCTATGGATGCGCTGCATCGGCGCGCCGGTCAGCGCGCCTCGAGCCAGAACGTGACCGGCCCGTCGTTGACGAGATGCACGTCCATATGGGCGCCGAACCGGCCGATTTCCACCCGCGGATGCTGCGTTTTCGCAAGATCCACGAGCCGCGCGAACCAGCGCTCGGCCTCTTCCGGCGCCGCCGCCGTGCTGAAGCCCGGCCGCATGCCCTTTTTCGTATCGGCGGCGAGCGTGAACTGCGAGACGAGCAAAAGCCCGCCGCCGGTCTCGGCGAGCGAGCGGTTCATGCGGCCTTCGTCGTCCGCGAAGACGCGATAGCCGAGCAGCCGTTCGAGCAGGCGTTCGGCTTGCGGCTCGCCGTCGCCCGGCTGCACTGCGACGAGCGCGAGCAGACCCGCATCGATCGCGCCGACCGTCGCGCCGTCGACTTCGACATGCGCTCGCCGGACGCGCTGGATCAAGGCGATCATCGGATTCCTTCGGCGATTGCGGACGCAGAGCCGCGAGCTTATCGCGCAGCCGCGCGCGAAGGCGCAGACGGACGCGCAGTGCGCCGGCGCGCTTCTGCGACATGCGCATCTGCGACAATCGGACGCTTCGCGACCGAGACCCGCTTGGCGGCTTTCCGAATCGACCCATGGCTGGCTCGCTCCCCGCTCGCACGTCGTCCGCTGCCCGGCTCTCGTGGCCGGTTGCCCTGCTTCGTGTCGGCTTGCGGATCTTCGGCGTCCTGCCATTGCCGGTCGTGCACGCGATCGGCGCGCTGGCCGGACACATCCTCTGGATGCTGCATGGCCGCGCCCTTCGCATCGCCGTGCGCAACCTTTCTCTCGTATTAACGCAAAAGGATGCCCAAACGAGACACGAACTCGCGCGAGCGAGCCTCGTCGAGACCGGCAAGGCCGCCGCCGAGACCGCCGTCGTCTGGGGCCGGCCGCCGTCGTCGGCGCTGCGGCTGATCCGCGAAGTGCGCGGCGAAGCGCTGTTCGACGCCGCGCGCGCGAGCGGCAAGGGGCTCATCGTCGCCGCGCCGCATCTCGGCTGCTGGGAGCTCGTCAACTACTGGCTCGCCGAACGCGCGCCGCTCTCGATCGTCTATCGCCCGCCGCGCCAGACAGCGATCGAACCGCTGCTGCTCGCGGTGCGCGGACGCGTTCCGGTCGAGCAGGTGCGCGCGTCGGGCTCCGGCGTGCGCGCGCTGTACCGGCGTCTCGCCGATAGCGGCGTCGTCGGTATCCTGCCGGACCAGCGCCCGAAGCAGGGCGAAGGCGTCATCGCGCCGTTCTTCGGCGTGCCGGCGCTGACGATGGTGCTGCTCTCGCGACTCGCCGAGCGCACCGGCGCGAACGTGCTGTTCGCATTCGCCGAGCGATTGCCACGCGGGAAAGGTTTCCGGTTGCATTTCCTCGAAGCGCCATCAGGAATCGCCGACGAGGATCTTTCGCGCGCGTGCGCGGCGTTGAATCGCGGCGTCGAGCAGTGCGTCGAGATCGCGTTCGCGCAGTATCAGTGGACGTACAAGCGGTTTCCGGACGACGCATCGACGGAATCCTGAGCAGTGCGACTGTCGCTGGCAGGAATCGTCTCGAATATCCGTAATGAAAGATCGGCGTCGCAGCGGGCGAAGCGGTGCGCCGCTACTTTCGTTAGCGATACTCACGGATGAAGCCAGACTCACCGAAGAAAGTCAGCCGGCCTCAATCATCGAAGCAGACCCGCCTCGACGACCGCATTCGTCAAGCACGCCTGCGCGCGGGACTGACGAAGGCCGAGCTCGCGCGTCGCGTCGGCGTCTGTCCCAGCGCGGTAGTGCAATGGGAACACCCCACGCACACGGTGCCGAACACGACGAATCTCGCGCGCATCGCGGAAATCACCGGCGTTGCGTTCGAATGGCTCGCGACCGGGCGCGGTCCGCCGCGGCTTCCGGGCGGCGACGGAACGTCGGCGCTCGATCCCGCGCTGATCGCGGCGACGTTGTTCGAAGAACGCTTGTTGCAGATTGCCCGTCGATTGCCGAGGCATCAGCACGAAGCACTGCTCGCGTTTCTGGCGACGCGGTCGAAATAGACAAAACAGCAGGCGGGCTGAATCCCTTCCCGCCGTGAGGCATCTGGCGCGTCGCGCATTCCGTAATTTAGTTTCCGCTTCCACCTTTTTTCTCTTGGGAGATGGAAGCCGACATGCGATGCAGCCCACATATGCTTGCATGGTCTTGCTTCTTGGCGCGATACCCGTCCAATACAGCCAAGCTGATGAACCTCACAAGACGCCGATTCGTCGAACGGGAAACGACGACCCCGACAAGCCGACCCCGTTGGATGACGTGGTCGTGACTGCACCGTATCCACCGGATGAGCCGCCGCCGCCGCCTTACGATGGCCCCCACTCCGACGATTTCGGGCCTCACGACGGCGGCGGCCACGGCGGCTTCAGCCACAACCCCGGCGATCGCACCGACGTCCCCGACGCTTCGCAAGGCGACGATCCCTGCTCCGGCGGCTCGAACCCGAAGAGCGGCAACCCGATCGTGCTCGGAACCGGCAACAAGGTCGAAACGGAAGTCGATTTCACTTCCGCCGGCGAAATGCCGCTGACGCTCGAGCGCACTTACGATCACTACTGGAGCTACATCGGAATCTTCGGCAAGTACTGGGTCAGCAATCTCGACTACTCGATCACGATCGCCGCGGACGAGTCGACGATCTATGCGCAGCGACCCGACGGCCGCCGCATCAAGTTCTTTCGCGATCCGCTCGACGGCAATCGCTGGAACGAGGACAAGGGAACGGGCTCCGACCACATCTTCTGCGACGGCTTCGACGCGCCCGACCGCAATCCCTGCAGCGAGAACGGGGCGGCCTCGATCGCCTACATCACGCGAAGCGGCTCGACCTACACGCACGCGACGGAAGACAACGACACGGAGCTTTACGACGCCGAGGGGCGCATCACGCGGCGCACGAACGCCCACGGCATCAGCTGGACGTTCGGCTACACGAACCGCCTGCTCACGAGCGTGACGCGCTCGTCCGGCCGCGTCAGCGGCGTCGGCCGCACGATGAGCCTCGCCTGGACGAACGACACGATTTCCGTCGTTTCGCCCGACGGGAGCAAGTTCGAATACGAGTTCATTCCCGATGCAGTCGACGCAGGTGCGAAGCTCCTCGTGGAGACCCGGATCGCCGGCGACGTCGGCAATCCGGCCGTGACGATCGACTATCACTACGAAGACGCACGGTTTCCCGGCGCGCTCACGGGCAAATCGTTCAACGGCAAGCGCTACTCGACGTTCGCCTACGACGCGTACGCGCGCGTAACCGATAGCAAGCACGCCGGATCGACACCGGGCACGTTCGTCGAAGCCTGGCATTTCGACTACACCGGCGTGCCGTCCCACCCGCCGCTCGGCGGCCCAGCCGATCCGCCGCCGCCCGGCGTGCCTTGCAATCCTGGGCCGCCTCATCAATGTCCGGCCAATCCGATCGCACCGGACTCCGGCACGCCGACGCCGGCGTCCGTCGAGGATGCGCTGGTTCGCCTGATTCCAGCCGCAGCGAGCACGGTCACGGAAACGAATCCGCTCGGCTACAAGACGACCTACACATTCGCCAACGGCCAGTTGACGGCGGCGTCGAGCCCCGCGAGCGCGCACTGCGGCGCGCGAGCGAGCGCCCGCACGTACGACGCCTTTGGTTACGACGACCACGTCACCGACTTCAACGGCAACGTAACCGACTACGACTACGCGGCGAACGGCCAGCTCGCGCAGAAGGTGCAAGCCTCAGGTTCCGCGATCGCGCGCACGACGTCCTACACGTGGGATCCCGCGCGCAACCGGCCGCTGACCGAGACGGTCAAGGGCCTCGAACAGACCACGTACGGCTACTCGCCGCAGAACCGCATCGCATCGATCACGCGGAAGAACCTCGCACCATACGGCACGCCGAACCAGAC
>DASZWL010000470.1:0-1864 GCA_035546695.1 Rhodanobacteraceae bacterium
CTCAGCAGACGGATCGGATATTCCTGCGCGACGCCGAGCAGCGTGAAGCCGAACGCGATCGTGATGCCGTGCGCCGAGCCGAAGATCGCCGCGAGCGCCGCGATGCCGGCGAGTCCGCCGCTCGCGATCGGCAGCGCGGCAAGCAGCAGCAGCTCGGGGCTGCGATACGCGAGCAGCAACAAGAGAACGAATCCGATCGTGCTGACCGCGCCGATCACGTCGGCTTCGCCGCGAGTCTTCGCGTTGATCAGCACGCTGAAATAGCCGGGACCGCTGATCTCGAGCCGCGCGTTCTTCGCGCCGGGCAGCGCGGCGAACGCGGCGTTCAGCGCATCGATCGCGGCGCCTTGCGCGGCCGGATCGAATCCGGCGCCGCGCGTTTCGGCGAGCAGCAGCGCCTCGCCGTCGGACGAGAACCAGACGCCGTCGCGCGTCGCCGGCGATTTCGACGGCGACCAGCGATCGGCGAGCGCGAGGATTTCGAGCGTCGGATCGCGCGGCAGGATCGGCTTCAACAACGTCGCCGCGGGCGACGACAGATCCTCGACGCGCTGCTGCAACTGATCGGAGAGATAGGCGGCGTCGAGCGCGTGATGGTCGAGCGTCGGCGAAAGAAGATAACGATACGGAAGCCACTTCGGATCGAGAGCGGATGGATCGAACGCGCCGTTCAATATCTGCTCGAACTGCGGATCCTTGCGCAGCGTCTCGGCGAGACCTTTGCTCAACGACGCGAGCGTCTCGGGCGGCGCGCCGTCGATCGCGAGCAGCAGCAATCGCGTGCCGGGTCCTTCGCCGATCTGATCCATCAGGAGCTTCTGATCCGCGGTCTCGGGCGGCGGCATGAAGCTGCGAAGATCGGTGCTGATCCTGAGCGAGCGGATCGCGAAGAACGCGAGCACCGCGAGTGCTGCGATCCATGCGGCGACGAGAAGCCAGCGGCGAACGCCCTCGCTCATGCGCTCAGCGCGCCGCGATGCCGCGACAGAGCGCGTCGATCATCGGCGGCGTCGGACGCGTCGGGATCTTCGCGTCGGCGAGCGATTCGACGAGCAGGACGTTGACGTCGCCGTCGGCTTCGTTGGTCCGGAAGCAGCGCGCCGACGTGCCGGCGCCTTCGACTTCGAACGAGGTCATGCGCTTGGCGAGCCGATCGTCGCGCGGCACGAGCTTCAGATGCCACGCGCTGTCGTTGCCGCTCGCGGCGATCGTGAAATCGCGTGCGAGCGCGTCGGCGTCGCCGCCGAGCAGCGCCGCGAAGCCGCGCAGGAAACCTTCGAGCTCGGGCGCCTGGCCGAGCGGAAACGTGCGCGCCGGCTTGTCGCCGCGTCGCACGGACGCTTCGCCTTCCGCGATCGTCATCGATTCCTCGTACGGCGATTCGACGCGGCGCGCGAGTTTGCCGGGTCCGCCGTATTCGAGTTCGCCGCGCAGGATCAGCGGACGATCGAGCAGGCCCGAGAAGCGCACCTCGGCGAACTTCGTCGTCGCGGGCGCATCGCGCTTCAGGCCGGCGACGAGCGCGTGCGCGTCAGGCGCCGCGCGAGACGGGCTCGGCAAGATCGCGAGCAGCAGCGCCGCGCAGATCGCGATCGAAGCCTTCGGGATTCCAGAAGTCATGCCAGTTGAACCAGTTGTAGGGATCCTCGCGCACGTAATGCTCGAGGCGTTGCGCGTAACGCTGCGCGACGGCCTTGAGCTCGCTCTCGCGTGCGCGTCGCGTCAGCTCGAGCGAATCGGCGAACGGCTCGAAATGGAGATCGTAGCGGTTGCCGCCGCGATAGAGGCCGATGCAGAGCACGATCGGTACTTTCAGGAGCGCGCCGATCAGGAACGGCGCGACCGGAAACGGTGCCGGCGCGCC
>DASZWL010000471.1:0-1982 GCA_035546695.1 Rhodanobacteraceae bacterium
CGATCGCACGATCACCGGCGATCGTCGCGACGGGGACGCCCATCAGCAGGGCATCGCACGTCGTCGTCGCGCCGTTGTAAGGGAACGCGTCCAGCGCGATGTCGACGTCGGCGTACGTCGAGAAATAGGCGTCGATCTCGATACGGCCGATCAGCTCCAGGCGATCCGTTGCGATGCCGGCGTTCGCGAAGATCGCGCGCGTGTTCGATTCGAACAGATCGTTCGCCGCGCCGACAACTCGAAGGCGGCTCTCCGGAATAGCGGCGAGCAGCTTAGCCCACGTGCGAAGCAGATGCGGATTGAGCTTGGAAGCCTGATTGAACGAGCCGAACGTCCAGTAGCCGCGCGAGAGCCGCGGCAGCGGCGTTACATCGGGAAGCGCGACCTGCGGCTGGTAACACCATTGCGCGTCGGGAAGTCGCATCGGTGTCTCTACTTGCCAGCGCTCCGCGATTCCGGGCGGATCGGTGCGCGCATCGCACAGGCGATAGTCGATCGTGCGAAGGCCGGTCGTGCCGAGATAGCCGAGCCAGGTGAACTGCAGCGGCGCGGGCTTGCGCGCGAATACGGCAAGGCGATTTCCGGTCGTATGCCCGGCGAGGTCGACCAGGATGTCGATGCCATCGTCGACGACGTGCTGCGCGACCTCCTCGTCGTCGAGCGCGACGATGTCGTGCCAGCGGTCGGCGAGCGTCATGAAGCGCCGCGTGATCTCGTCGCGCGCTTCGTGGTTGTAGTAGCAATGCACTTCGACCGCGTCGCGATCGTGGTGGCGCAGCAGCGGCTCGACGAAGCAGGATACCGAGTGCCGCCGGAAATCCGGAGAGAGATAACCGATGCGCAGGCGCCTCGATGCATCTCGAGGAGCACGCACGCGTATCGGCGCGGCGCGAGCTTCGAGCCGCTCGCCGAACGCGCGATGCTCGGCGAGAATCACAGCTGCATCGAGTGACTCGTCGAAGTTGAGTGCGAACAGGAACGCGTTGCGCAGCGCGAGATCGTCGGGATCGACGGCGAGTGCACGCCGGTAAGCGTCGACGGCTTCGGCGGCATGGCCGATCTGCTTCTCGATCTCGGCCTTCGCGCGCAGCAGCGCGAGCGAATCCGGCGCACTTCGCAGCGCATCGTCGAGACGCACCACTGCCTGTTTCGCATCGCCGTTGTTCTGCAAAAGTCCGGCCAGCATCGCAACTGCCGCAGCGTGATCGGGATTCAGCGAGAGCGCCTTTTCGCAGGCCGCAATTGCCTCGTCGACGGCGCCTTGCCGGTCGAGCGCGCAGGCGAGCCCGAACCAGCCTTCCGACCAGTCCGGACGGAACCGCAACGCCGCGCGATAGCTTTCGGCGGCTGTCGTCGCGTCGCCCATCGCGACGAGCACGTTGCCGAGATTGAAGTGCGGACCGGCCGCGTCGGGTTCGAGCGCGATCGCGCGCCGGTATTCCGCGGCGGCTTCGTCCAGGCGGCCGAGGCCGCGCAACGCATTGCCGAGATTGAGCCGCGCGCGCCATGCATCGGGAGCGGCCGCAATGGCGCGCTCGTACAGCACGCGAGCCCCTTCGACGTCGCCGGTGTCCTCGAGCGCGTTGCCTTCGACGATCAGGCTCTCCGCATCCGGAACCGGATCGGCGCTCGCGTCGCGACGGCGAAACGGGAACTTCATCGGACGCACCGCGTCGCGCGGACGGCTCGCGACGGCACGACCGCTTTGCTAGGCTTGCGTCCGCTCTGCTCGCCTCTGGCCGGGAACGGGACGATGATTCTGCGCTGGTTCGACACGACCGAAGTCAGCTCCTTCGCGCAATCGGTTTCGGAAGAATACGCGCGTCTGCGCAAGTCCGTCGCGGTACGCCACGACGATGCCGGCAAGCGCGCGCAGAAATTCGACAAGCTGGCGGCGAAAGTCAAGGATTTCGTGAGCGAACGCAAGCTCAACGTCTACAAGAAGGCGAAGCTCCTGAAGGTTCTCGGCGACGGGCTTCGCG
>DASZWL010000472.1:0-1796 GCA_035546695.1 Rhodanobacteraceae bacterium
TTCATACAATGCGCGCTCGCGCATCAGCGCGCGCTCGCGTGCGGAGAGCACCTTGTCCTCGAACTGCTTCAGCTCTTCGGTGATGTAGCGCTCGGCGCCCTTGATTGTCTGGCGACGCGTGTAATGCGCCGGCGCCTTGTCGGACTGGCCTTTCGAGATTTCGATGTAATAGCCGTGCACGCGGTTGTAGCCGACTTTCAGCGTCGCGATGCCGGTCGTGGCTTTCTCGCGCTCCTCGAGATCGACGAGAAATCGGTCGGCGTTCGTCGAGAGTGCGCGCAGCTCGTCGAGCGCGGCGTCGTAGCCTTCGCGGAACACGCCGCCGTCGCGCGCGACGACCGGTGGCGATTCGACGATCGCGCGCACGAGACGGCTCGCCGTATCCGCATGCTCGCCGATCTGGTCGAGCAGCTCGTTCAGCAGGGGATGCGCTTGTCGGGAATCGCCGTCGAGGCTTGTCGCTTCCGGATTTTCGCGATCGGGAACGAGCGCGCGGACGACTGCTTGGCGAAGTCGTGGCGCAAGCTCGAGCCCGTCGCGCAACGTCGAAAGATCGCGCGGACGCGCCGAGCGCAACGCGACGCGAGCGAGGATGCGCTCGAGATCGCCGATGCCGCGCAGCACTTCGCGCAACGCTTCGTGCGAAGACGTCGCGATCAGCGCGTCGACCGCATGCCGCCGCGCGGCGATAGCGTCGCGATTGCGCAATGGACGATGCAGCCAGCGCCGCAGAAGCCGCGCGCCCATCGGCGTGATCGTGCGGTCGAGCACGCCGAGCAGCGTGTGCTCGACGTTGCCGCCGGGCGGCGCATCGAGCTCGAGGTTGCGCCGCGTCGCCGCGTCGATCGAGATTGTCTCGCCGGCGTTCTCGATCGAAAGGCCGGCGACGTGCGGCAGCGCCGCTTTCTGCGTCTCCTCGACGTAGCCGAGCAGCGCTCCCGCGGCGGCGATCGCGAGCGGCAGGCTCGCGCAGCCGAAACCGGAAAGATCGCGCGTGCCGAAGAAACGCGAAAGCTCGCGCGTGGCGGTCGCGGCGTCGAAATGCCACGGTCCGCGCTTGCGAAGGCCGGGCAAGTCGGCGACGAACTTCGGCCACGCGACGTCCTCGCCAACGAGCGTCTCGGCCGGCGCGAGCCGCGCGAGCTCGCCGGCGAGCGCTTCGGCACCTGCGACTTCGCTCAGCACGAAGCGGCCGGAGGCGAGATCGACCCAGGCGAGCCCGAATCGCGCGGTTTCGGAATCCCTGCTCGCTGCGATCGCAATCAGCAGGTTGTCGCGCCGCTGCTCGAGCAGCGATTCGTCGGTGACCGTGCCCGGCGTGACGATGCGCACGACGCGACGCTCGACGAGGCCCTTCGCGGCGGCCGGATCGCCGATCTGCTCGCAGATCGCGACCGATTCGCCGAGGCGCACGAGCTTGCCGAGATAGCTTTCGACCGCGTGATACGGCACGCCCGCCATCGGAATCGGCGCGCCCGCGCTCTGGCCGCGCTGCGTCAGCGTGATGTCGAGAAGGCGCGCGGCCTTGCGCGCGTCGTCATAGAAAAGCTCGTAGAAATCGCCCATCCGGAAGAACACGAGCGTGTCCGGATGCTCCGCCTTCGCGGCGAGGTACTGGCGCATCAGCGGCGTGTGCTCCGCCCGCGCCTTACTTGATGTAAACATATGATAAATAAAAGTAAAATGATGAAAATGACGCAGGATTTCCGGATGCTAGAAGAAAGTTGAGTGTCGCAATTCGGGAGCCGTTTCCAGGAGCCATCACGCTGCAACATGCTGATTTAAAAGGAAATGAG
>DASZWL010000473.1:0-3690 GCA_035546695.1 Rhodanobacteraceae bacterium
GGAGTCGCAGCGCTGGCTCGGCGCGGACGAAACCGAACCCGCATCCGCCGCCGCGATCGTCGGCGGCATGAAACTCCTGATTCCGCTGGCAGGTTTGATCGATCTCGGCGCGGAACGCGCGCGGCTCGAGAAGGAGATCAAGCGCCTCGACGGCGAGATCGGCAAGAGCAACGCCAAGCTCGCGAACTTCGGCCCGAACACGCCGGCGGCGGTCGTCGAGCAGGAAGAGCGCCGCCTCGCCGATGCCGCCGCAAAGCAAGTCGCGATGCGGGATCAGCTGGACAAGCTCGCGGCGATGTAGAGTCTGCCATCGGTCCGGATCGACGAGGATTCGCCGTGACGCTGGAATTCGCCGTCAATCTCGCCAGCCTGATCAGCAGCATCGCGGTGCTGGTGTCGGTCGTCTATCTCGCGCTGCAGGTGCGTCAGGGCGCGTTGAATCAGCGCTCGACGATGGATCGCGGACGCTCGCAGCAGGTCGGCGACTGGCTGCAATACATCGCCGAGCCGGAAACCGCCGAACTGATGCTGCGCGGCCATGCCGGCGACGCGACGCTGACCGCGATCGAGATCCATCGCTATCTCTGGAGCATCTACCCGCTGATCCTGCATTTCGAGGACAGCTACTACCAGCATCGCGAAGGCATGATCAGCGACGCGCAGTACGCATCGACCGTCGGTCACTTGCGATCGCGCTGTCCGTCGCCGGGCTTCCGCGCGATCTGGCAGCACATCCGCCTGCGCTTCCGCGCCGATTTCTGCGCTTTCATCGACGGACTGATGCGCGAGATACCGCCAGACGCTTCCGAATCCGCGGACTGGACGACGCAATGGCGCGCCGACGCCGCCGCCGAACTCGCGCAGGCCGCGAAACGCAGCGCCGATCCCTGACCCCATAGGGTGGGCCTCGGCCCACCGAACCCCGGTCGCTATGGCTCGAGCATTTCCATCGCCATCACGACCGCATCCTCGCGTCCCTTCTTCGCCGGATAGTAATTCGGCCGCCGCCCGATCTCGTTGAAACCGAGCGATTCGTAGAGCGCGATCGCACGCAGATTCGACGGACGCACTTCGAGGAACACGCGCTCGGCATGATGCCAGCGCGCGAGATCGAGCAGCCGCAGCACGATGCGCCGGCCGTGGCCGCGATGCTGCTCTTCGGGCGCGACGCAGACGTTGAGCACGTGCGCCTCGCGCGCCGCGGCCGACAGCACGCCGTAGCCGACGATCTCGGCGGGCCGCGCCAGCACCCAGCATTCGTAGCCCGCACGCAGGCAATCGCCGAAGATTCCGTGCGTCCATGGAAACGCGTACGCCGACATCTCGATCGCCGCAACGGCCTCGAGATCGTCCGCGCGCATCGGACGGAAAGTCGGGAACGGTTCCTTCAGGATCGCGACCACGTCGAAGACGCCTTCGTTGTGCCGCCAGCCGCGAGGCCGGCAGCGCTTCTATGGCTCCGCCGCAGGCCGATGTCAACGGGCGCGCTGCGCGGGCTCGATCTTGCGGATCAGGCGCCGGCATTCGCTCCAGAGCGCGCGCTTCGCCGTGCCGTCGCCGGCGACGGCCGCGAGATCCGCGGCGAAGATCCACGGCACCGCCGCCGCGCGATCAGCCGGAACCGCGCCGCCGGCTTCGCGCGCGAGCGATTTGCCGAACACGACGAGCCCATCTGCTGCGGCGAGCCGCATCGGATCGGCGCGCTGCTCGGCGACGCCGTCGAGCCCAGCGAGAACGAACGCCCGGCAGACATGAGCGAGCAGCGCCTGCGCCTCCGCGCCGTCCGCGCGCGCAAGCAGCGCGACGCGCGCGCGCGCCGTGCGCGTATCGCGTCCCTGCGCGCGCGCGAAACCGCGCGGCACGTAGACGTCGATATCCATCTCCGCGAGACGCTTGAGGCTCGCTTCATTGCGCACGCTTCTCCCCCTCCTTGCGAAGATCGGCGTAGAACGCGGCGAACACGCGATCGAGCGCCGTGCTGTACGCATCGACCGCGGATTTCATGTCGCTGCCCGCGATCGGAAGCTCGGCGCGGTAATAATCGTCGACCATCGGCATGCCGCTCGCGTCGTCGGCGCGAAGCTTCAAGAGGATCGTCGCCGTGAATCCGCCGGCGCCGTCCGGCGCGCGATCGAAGCGCAGGATCACGCCGCCGATGCGCACGGCCGGATGACTCGCCGGAAGCTCGTCCGTCACCTGCCGCGCGATCGACGCTTCGCGAAGCTCCGCGATCAGGCGGCGCTGCAAGGTCCGCGTCGGCGGATCGGTCCAGAGCTGATAGTGATATTGCCGCAGCTGCTGCGCCGACGGATCGAGTGCGTAGACGAGCGCTTGATCGGCATAAAGGCCGTCGGCTCCGAACACGTCGACGACGACGTCGCCGAACAGCGGCAACGGCGCGGCCTCGAGCGGTGTCGGCCGCGCGAGGCGGTAGTACGTGAAATCCGGCACCGTCGGCGCGCCGCAGCCCGCGAGCGCGACGGCGGCGAAGGAAGCGGCAAGCCATGCGTTCCGGCGCGCGCTCATTGCGGTCTTTCCTCGACGTTGTCGGCCTTCGGCGCCACGATCAGGCGATTCGGATGCGAGCGGATCTCGCGGCTGAACTCGTCGAGGTTGCGGCTCGACGATTCGAGATGATGCGTGATGACGTCCATGCGCGAGGACAGCGCGCTCAATACGCTCGAAAGATCCTCGACCGAATGGCGCAGGTCCGGCCGGTTCTCCTTCGCGATCGCAGCGATCTCGCCGAGCGCCTGATCGAGCGTCTCGCGCGTCTTGCGAAGCTCCGCGGTGAGCTTGCTCGCTTCGCCGAGCGTCGCGCCGATCGCGGCGCGGTTCGCCGGGCTCAGCACGTCGTTCAAGGCCTCGGCAGCGCGATCGAGCCGGTCGAGCAGCACGTGCGTCTGCTCGAGGATCTCTGGCGTCTTCCGGTCGATCGCGCCGGTGATCGAATCGACGCGCGTCGACAGCGTCTGGATCAGCGGCGTGATCTGGTTGCGCGTGAGCTCGGTGATCTGCCCGGCGAGCTCGTTCATCGCGGCGAAGATGTCGGCGCCCTCGATGCCGCGAAGCTCGCCGCCCGGTTGCAGCATCTCGCGGCTCGAACCTTCGCTGATGCCGACCGAGACGTCGGCGAGGAGACCCGTCGATTGCAAGCGCGCGGGGCTGTCCTTCGGGATCGGCCAGTCGCGCCGGATCGCGAGCTCGACCTTGTAGCGCGTGCCGTCGCTGCCGCGCTCGGGCGTGATGCCGCCGACCTGACCGACGCGATAGCCCTGATAGAACACCGGCGCGCCGTAGCGAAGGCCGGTCACGTTGCGATAGCGCACGAGGTAATCGGTCGTCGCGCCGCTGCGGCCCGTGATCAGCGCGAGTCCGACCAGAAGCACGACGATCGCCGCGAGCACCACGGCGCCGACCAGCGTGTAGTTGACGGTATCGCGTCTCAAGCCCTCGATCCCCCGTTGTCGCCTGATGTCGCGTTGTCCCCTCTCCCGCCCGCGGGAGAGATCGCGCCGCGAGGCGCGGGTGCGGGCATCGGGAGCAACATCCCAAGACACCCCTCATCCGCCTTCGGCACCCCGGATCGAGTCCGGGGCAGGCTCTTCTCCCGCAAGCGGGAGAAGGGAAGAACGCACTTTATCAAGCTTCCTCTTCCGTGAGACGCTTCAAGTACGCATCCGCATCGAC
>DASZWL010000474.1:0-18006 GCA_035546695.1 Rhodanobacteraceae bacterium
GCGGTCAAGGATTTCCTGCTCGGCCTCTTCAACGCGAGCAGTCCCGACGAGGCCAAAGGCAAGCCGATGGAAGTGCGCGAGCTGCTCGATCGCGGCGCGTCGCGCATCGAGCTCGGGCTCGACGATCAGCCCGCGCTCAAGGCGGAGCTCGAAAGTGTGCTCGGCCGCATCTATTTCCAGCTCGGCCTCTACGATCAGGCGCACACGTTGCAGCAGCGGGCGCTCGATGCGCTCCGGAAGACGGCGCCGGATTCGCCGGCCTCCGGCATCGCGATGCGCCAGCTTTCGGAAACGCTCGCCAAGCGCGGCGAGTGGGATCCTGCCGATGCGCTTGCCCGGGACGCAGGCGATTTGTTGCAGAAGACCGGAAACACGAACGAATACGTCCGCGCATTGATCGCACGATCGAGCATCGAGGAGCGCCGCGGCAACGCACCCGTCGCGCGGGAATACGCCGAGCGCGCGGTCGATGCCGCACGAACGCCGCAAGTCGACAGGGTCGTGCTCGCGGATGCACTCGGCGCGCTCGGCATGGTGGCCTGGGACCAGCGCGATCTGCACGGCGTCGAAACGCTGTATCGCGAAGCGTTGTCGATCCATCGATCCGCGTTCGGCGACACCGATCTGCGCGTCGCGACCGATCGTCAGAGCCTGACGCTCGCCTTGCGCAATCTCGGGCGCTACGACGAGGCCCTGGAGAACGCGCAGGCAAACGTCGACATCCGCGAGAAGTTGCTCGGACCCATGCATCCGGACGTCAGCCACGCGCTGACGACGCTTGGCACGACGCTCTATCACATGGCGCGCTACGAGGAAGCAGAACGCGCTCTGCGCCGCGCGCTCGAGATCGCGCGCCACACGTTCGGCGAAAACAGCCAGTCCACGTCGGCCGCGCTCAACAACCTCGGCTTGCCGCTGATGGACTGGCATGGGCTCGACGAGGCCGAGCAGGTTTATGCCGAAGCCTTGCGCATCAATACCGCCGAATTCGGGCCCAATCATGCGTCCACACTGACGAACGCCAGCAATCTCGCTTACGTGCACGGCCGCCAGGGCAAGCTCGAGCTTGCCGAGCGCGAACTCGAAGACGTGCTCGAACGCGAGCGCGCCACCGACTTCAAGGACAAGGTCTTCGAGCTGAACCGGCTCGGCGACATCCGACGGCAACGCGGAGATTGGCAGTCCGCGATCGCGCTGCATCGCGAAGCGCTCGATGAAGTCCGCGCGATGTTCGCACCGAATACGCGTCAGGCCGCGCTGTCGCACTATTTCCTCGGCCTCGCGCTCGCGGCCGGCGGCAAGGATGTCGAGGCGGAAGCCGAATTGCGCGCCTCGCTGGATGCGTTCCGCGCACTGATGCCGCCGGACGGCGCGCATCCGTTCGCGGCATCGACGCGCCTCGCGCTCGGCGAGCTGCTCGTCGAACGGAATGCCGGCAGTTCCGAGGGATTGCGATTGCTGCGCGAAGCCGTCGAATTGCGCGCGCATTTCCTCGGCGGAGAGGATGCGCGTACGCGCGAAGCGCAGCAGGCGCTGGCGAAAGCGGAAATGGCCAGCCGGCTGCCGGCAAGGTGAGCCGCTGCCCGCGCCCCGAATCCGGATCCGGAAACTGAAGTTTCTGTCCGGTTTTCCTCCGCTTTTCCCTGTTGTCCTCAAAGGGCGGACGAAACGCCGGACGAATCGCGAAACGTTTATGGACGCATCCAATACGATGAGACGGCCGATGACAGGCTCGGCTTCGCATGCGCGTCCCACCAGTCGCGCTCCGCGAGCCGCGCGCCTCGCACTCGAGCTTGCCGTTGCCGTTTCCGCGACAGCGGCGGCGACGGCACACGCGGGAAGTCCGAATGCCTCGCTGCGATTCACCGATCGGCTCGCCATCGGGCGCGGCGCGCTCGTTCGAGTACCGAACTTTTTCGTCGCGAGCGCAGGCCGCCCTGATGCGGCGTCGATGCGCGATGCGTCGTCTCCACCGGCGCCGATGCTGCCCGTCACCAGCTGCGCCGACGACGGCGGGCTCGGCACGCTGCGTCACGTTGTGCTCACGGCAGTCAGCGGCGATACCGTTGACTTGAGCGCGCTGACTTGCGGCACGATCACGCTGCAGTCGGGCGCGATCCATGTCGACGTCGACGACTTGACCGTGCAAGGTCCCGGCGCAGCCATGCTTGCGATCGACGGAAATGCCGCCGATCGCGTGTTCACGCACAGCGGCACCGGAACGCTCACGATCGCCGGGCTCACGATCACGCACGGCGCCTACGCCGCCGACAAGGCATGGGGCGGCTGCCTATTTTCTCGCGGCAGCCTCGGATTGACGGAAGCCGTCGTGTCGGATTGCACGGTGTCGGGAGACACCGGCGCTCTCGGCGGCGGCGTTGCCGCCTATAACAGCGTGAGTCTGATCTCGTCGCTGGTTTCGGGAAACACCGCGACCCAGACCAGCGCGACACCCGGCGCATACGCCGGCGCCTACGGCGGCGGGGCTGTCGCCGGGAACTATCTCGATACGCTTTACAGCACGATCTCCGGCAACGAGGCCATCGCTGTGGCGGGGAATGCCTATGGCGGCGGTGCCGTCGCCGTCGGTTTCACGCAGGTCAAATACAGCACGCTTGCCGGCAACACGGCGATCACCGGTGCGACGACGCCTGGCTCGTACTACGGCGTCGGCGGCGGCCTCGACGTCGTGTCGGGCGGCGCGCTGATTACCCATTCCACGATCGAATCGAACCGCGCGGACATTGCCGCCGGGCTCGTGTTCTCTTTCGGGGTGACACCGAACGGAACGGTCGCGATCAAAAACAGCACCGTGTCCGGCAATGTCGCGCATTTCGTCGCTGGCGGCGCTGCCTGCGGCCCTAACCTGACGCTGTCGAACAGCACGATCGCATTCAACCAAGCCGGAAGCTACGGCGGCGGCGGACTCGTCGCCGCAGGCGATACACTCGACATCGAGAGCTCGATCGTCGCCGACAACACGCCGTCGGGATCGGAATATCCAGCAGATCTCGGCGTCGGACCGACAACAGCCATCGACGGCGCGAACAATCTCGTCAAGATCACCGACGCCGCCGTACCACCCGACACGATCGACGCCGATCCGGTGCTCGGTCTCCTGCAGGACAACGGCGGAGCCACGCACACGCATGCGCTCCTGCCGGGAAGTCCCGCGATCGACACCGGCAACAACGTCTCCGGCGAGGACGCGGATCAGCGGGGGGCCGGCTTCCCGCGCGTCGTCGGCATGGCGGCGGACATCGGCGCGTTCGAAACGAACGCGGACGTGATCTTCGCGAACGGTTTCAACTGATGCGTGAGCACGAATGACGCGGGCGTTGCACGATTCGGGATGGCCAGAAATTTCCGGTGATCGCTCACCGATTGTTCGTGGCGTCGCGGCACCGGCGTTACGATCGTCAGCGGTCTTCGGCCTCCGCGAGCGTCCACCAAGACGCCGCAGACGAAACGCAGGCCATCGCGAGCATCAGCACGATCGCGCGCGCGGACAGCTCGCCGTTCATCCAGTCCTGCCATCCGGCGGCAAGCAGCGGTTCGGACAGCAGGCTCAGCCAGCACGCCGCAGCGCCCGCGAAAATGCCGGCCGCGATCGGCCAGATCTTCCGTCTGCGGCGCCGCTGCGGTAGGCGCTGCATCACGCGCCCGGCGAATCCGTCGTCGGCTACCGGCCCTTCGAACGTCTTGCGCAGCAGCGCTTCGATCGCATCGTCGTCGTGGCGTGGTGAATTCATCTTGATCGCTCCTCTGCGTACGCCGTGTTCCAGTCCGCGAGCCATGTCTTCAGCTTTGCCTTGCCGCGCGTCGCATGCGTCTTAACGGTGCCGAGCGGCATGTCGAGCACGTAGGCCGTCTCTTCCTGGCTGAGGCCGATCTGCACGCAATGAAGCAGCACCGTCTGCTCGGCAGAGGACAGGCGCTCGACGGCTCTCGTGAAATCGAGCTCGAGATCGAGCGCGTGGAACGACGCCGATTGCTGCTCGGCCTCCTCGTCGATGACGCCGGAAGACAACGGCTTCTTCCGGCGCATCTGAAGAAATGAGGTATAGGCGACGCGATGTAGCCAAGTGGAGAACCGTGCTTCGCCGCGAAACTGATCGAGCTTCTGCCACGCCAGCAGGAACGTCTCCTGCGCGAGATCGTCGGCCGCCGCTTCGTCGCCGTGGAGCAAGCGACGAAGCTGAGCGCGCACGATGCCCTGATGGCGGCGAACCAGTTGCTCGAATGCGCGGGCGTCATCGGACAGGAGCGCCCTTGCCACCAACGCCTGATCGATGCGCGCCTCGGCGGCGCTGTCAGCCACGCGCGCTCTCGCGTCGATTCAGCCACCAGCTGGCGAGATAGCCGAACCCGGTCATCAACGGCAACAGGCCGATGCCCCAGAGACTGGCGATCCTCTGGCCATTGTCGATTTGCCCGGGCAACGCGAAGAACATCGCGATGACTCCGATGCCGCCGCCGATCAGCACCAGCGCGCGGCGCCGCTCGGAATAGGCGACATCGGGCTCGACGAGCAGTTGCGGCGGCAGCTCCACGCCCTTGTCCGCGAGCTGCAGCAGCATCTGATATCGCGCACGGGTTTTCTGATAGCGGTAACGCAGCGTGATCAGGACGATCAGCACGGGCGCCAGCGTCACCGCGAAAGGAATGAAGAATTCGATCATGTTCATGCTCCGCTGAATGAGGTTCGATGTGCGTGCGACGTTCCGACGCTCAATGTTGCGCGCTTTCCGCGGCGAGGAGATCGGCGATGCGCTCGGCGAACAGCATCGCGGTCGACGAATCGCCTTCGTTGCTGGTGATGGCGACGGCTGCTCCCGTCTCCCAGACGATCGCAAGGTCGGCGCTCATGCCGGGCGCACCGCCGGCGTGTCCGCGGATGTGCCGGCCATGCGAGACGCGGTCGCCGAAGCCGGCCGCATAGGCTCCCGGACCGGCCGGCACTTCGTCCTCGAACATTTTCGCCAGCGTCGCGTCATGGATCAGCCTGCCCTCGCGCAACGCGCGCGCGAACTTCAGGAGATCGGCGTTCGTGGAATAGCCGCCGCCGGCCGGACTGCCCTTGAACGGCAAGGTCATCGCGTTCGCTTTCCACTCGGTCGCAAAAGGTCCTTCGCGAAAATAGCCGACCGCAAGTTTCGGCACGACGTCTTCCTGGCTGTCGAATCCGCTCGAATCCATGCCGGCGGGCACGAAGACGTGGCGTCGGACGTAGTCGAAGTAATTCTCGCCGGAAACCTTCTCGACGACGCGACCGAGCAACACGTAGCCCGCGTTGCTGTAGCTCCATTGCTTGCCCGGCTCTCCTTCTTTCGGCTGACGCGCGATCAGATCGAGATAATCGGCCGGATCGACGAACTTCTCGCGATGCGCGAAGAACTCCGGAACGAAGAAATCGCCGAGGCCGGCAGTGTGGTGCAGCAGCTGCCAGACGGTGATGTTCGGCGCCGCTTCGCGATCGGGATACTCGGGCACGAGCTCGGCGAGAGTCGCGTCCCATGACAGCTTGCCCGATTCCACGAGCTGCGCGATCGCGACGGCGGTGAACATCTTGTCCATCGAGCCGATGTGGAATTTCGTCTCTCGATCCGCGCTCACGCCGAAGCTGCGCTCGGCGAGACCGCGGCATTCGTCGAAGATCGTCTTGGCGCCGTCCGATACGGCAAGGCATCCCGAAAAGTCCGACGCGTGCACCAACCGGTCCAGCGTCGAGCGGATCAGCCGGATCAGCTCCGCGCGCGGCACTGCCGACTTCGGCCACGCCGCGTAGAGCGCGGGATCGTCGATCGCGACGAGATCGGCTTGCGCCAGCTTGTCCGGCTGCGCCGGATCGACGGCGAGAACGAAGACCGCCAGCTGTCCGTTGCGACGCCCTTTCACCGTCACGACGAGGCCATCGGGTCCGGGACCCGGGCGAGTGTCCACGAGATCGATCCCGCCGCTCTCCCGGGCTGCCGCGACGAGGCTCTTCGTGAAATCCGCTCGTGCGCCTTCGTCGATCGCGGCGGAAAGCAGCGTCGACGCCCATGCGCGGATCTGCTCGGGCGTGTCGCCGTCGACATGGCGGATCAGCTCGCCGCCGAGCCGGCCGGCGGGTGTATCCGGCAACGTGCGCGAAATCGCGGCCTCGGAAACCGCGGGGAAAATGCAAAGAATCGCGACAAGCGCGAGCGCCGGAATGGAGAGGCGTCGAAAGATTCGGATCGCTGCGGTTTCGATGTAAGTCATGGATGTTGCTCCTGCGGATGCCCATGCGCCGGTCGGCTCGTGGGCTTGGATTCGCGGCCGCTGCACGAGCGGCCGTCCGCAGGTCAGATGCGCCGACCGGATCGAACGGATTCAACGCATGCGTCGAGAGGGGCGCCGATGCGCTCTCCGTATTCGGATGCTCGTGCGCTCACGAACCGCCGCAACGGCTGCGCGAACATCCGCGTCGACGCCCTTCGATGAGCGAGGATCGCAGCAGGTACTATGGCGACGGTCATGCCGGGGGGCGCATGGAATCGATCTACAGGTTCGGCGAATTCCGTCTGGATCCGGTCCGGCACGAGCTCTGGCGAGGCAGCACGGAAGTGGCGTTGCCGCGCAAGGTCTTCGCCTGCATCGTCTATCTGATCCAGCATCGGGATCGCGTCGTCGGGCGCGAGGAGCTCATGCAATCGATCTGGGGTCACGTGCACCTGACCGACAGCACGCTCGGCCAGGCGATCCGGCGCGCGCGCCTCGTGCTCGAGGACAACGGTCACGAGCAGCAGATCATCAAGACCGTGCGCGACTTCGGCTATCGCTGGGCCGCGGAGATCGAAGCGCCGGACGAGATCCGCAGCGCTCCGCGGAACGCGGGCGAAGGGCGCATCGCGCTACTGCTGCCGGTCACGATGGAGGTCGATTCGAACGGCGAGCACGCATGGATCCGGCTCGGCGTGATGGACCTCATCGTGCGGCACCTACGCGGCGCGGGCCAGCCGATGGTCCGCAGCGACACCGTGATCGCGCTGATGCAGGGCTTCGCGAATCCGCCGCGCATGGTCGACATCGAGCAACTCGCGCGCGAGACCGGAGCGCAACTCGTGCTGAGCTCGCGCGCGCAGGTCGCCGGCGCACGCTGGCGCATCGCACTGCACAGCGTTCTCGGCGCGAGCTCTCCACTCAATACGCTCGGCGAGGCGCATGACGTCATGGAGGCGGCGCGCATCGCAGCGGACAACATGATCCTCTCGCTCGGTCTCAAGCCCGGCTCCGACCTCGACGTCGAGCCGCGCCTCGCGATGCTGCTGCGCAAGACCGAGGCGGCGATGCTCGCGCAGCAGATGGAAGCGGCGCGCGAGCTGATCGAATCGGCCGACGCCGATCTCCGGAGCCAGCCCGAGGTCCGCCTTCAGCTCGGATGGATCGCCTACGAAAGCCATCAGCTCAACACCGCGCAGACCGTGTTCGAGTTCCTGCTCGCGGATACGCCGGCCGATACGGCTCCGGTCCTGCGCGCGCGCGTGCTGCACGGCCTCGGCGGCGTCTATTTCCGGCGCGGCCAGCATCGGCGCGCGCGCGCGATCCTCGAGGAGGCGCTGCTGCTCCACGGCGACGAGGATCCGCGCGGCACGCGCGGACGCATCCAGCGCCTGCTCGGCTTCGTGACGCTGATCGGCAGCGACTTCGAGCGAGCACGCGTAGATCTCGCGGCATCGCGCAAGTCGTTCGAGGCATCGGGGGACGTGCGCGGTCTCGATGCGCTCGACAACAACCTCGGCGTGCTCGCGATGCTGCGAGATCGTCCTGCGCAGGCGCTGTTCCACTTCCAGAGCGCGACGTCGCGCCAGGCCGCGCTATACGACGTCGATGCGGAGCTGCGCAACCACGCGAACGCGGTCGAGGCGCATCTCGCGCTGCTCGATCCGCAGGCGGCGCTTTCGCTCGATCCTAGGATCCGCGAGCTTCTCGGCCAGACGCGCAATGCGCGGACGATCGTCCACGCGAAGCTCGCGCGCGCGCTGCTGCTCGACGCGAACGGCAAATCGCAGGCGGCCAGCGATCTTTTGCGCCAGGTGCTCGCCGCGGTCGGCGGCATCGAATCGCCGGCGCTCTGCACGGGCGCTTTCGCGTTCGCCGCCGAGCGGCTGATGCGCGACGGTGCCGGGAGCGAGGCGCTGCGGATCGCCGAGCGCCTGATCGGCGACGTGCCGCCCGACCACGAAGCGCGCCAGGACGACGGCCTCGGACGCGCATGGCTGATCGCGATCCGCCGGCATCTCGATCAGGGCAACGTCGACGCGGCGGAGCATCTCGAATCGGCGCTGTCGAAATGGGCGCGCAACAAACGCACGCACTCGCCGGCGATGCACGCGGCGCTCGCGCGCGCCTGCCGCCTCGCCGTGCTCGGGCAGCACGACGATGCGCAGACGGCCTTCGAGCGAGCGCTCGAAGTCGCCGAAAGCCGCTACGCGCCGCTGCGCACGCTGCAGGTCGTCGAGATCTACGTGCCTTGGATGCTCGCGCGAGGTCCGCTCGATTCGACGATGCGCGATCGCGCGCTCTCCGTCGCGGACCGCATTTCGCCGTATGCGGATCGCGACTATACGGCCGCGCTGCTGCAATCGCGCGTCTATCTCGCGCTGGGACCGCGTTCGGCGTCGCGCGCGGCTCGCGCCCGCGCGCAATCGCTCGCGGGCGAGCGGCCGTTTCCGGCCGATCTTCAGGTCTCTCCCGCTTTCTCCAGCGGATAAACCGGTCGGCCGGCACGGCCGCACGGCGGGATTCCCGGTCGACGGAGTTCAGGAATCTGCGGGTTCCGTTCACGGGCGCGTCAAACAGCCTTCACTTTCGAATCACGCGAACAGAATGCGGCGGCTTCCGGCCGCGCGGGAGACTCGATTCGTCGAGCGACTGCCGCGGGGGACTGGCCATGCACGCATCGAGGGTGTTCACAGATCGGATCGAGACCCACCACCGACGGGCGCGCGGCGGAGCGCATGAATTCCGCGCATTCGCCGCCGCCGTGCTGCTGACCGTCTGGCTCGCATGTCCGGGCCATGCCGCCGTCCCGCAAGGCACCGAGCCCGCCATCGAAGTCGATCCTCCGAGCCTCTCGGTCGACGTCTCGGCCGGCGACACGCTGACCGCGAACCTCGGCATCGCCAATGTCGGCGGCGGCTCGCTCGACTGGAACGTCACGGACACCGATCCCGGAGCATTCCGCCGCGTCGGCGCGATCGACCTCGGTGGCGACGGCGGCATCTTCAGGTCGGCGCTGATCGATGCCGCGGGTCACTATGCTTACTTCGGGACGACGGTTCCCGGCGAGATCGTCAAGGTCGATCTCGTTGCCGGGCAGCCGGTCGGCGCGATCACTCTTCCGGACGGCGAGCTCCAGCTCTGGACTGCGCTGCGCGATCCCGCCGGAACGTTCGGCTATTTCGCGACGAACGCGGCGCCGGCCCAACTTCTCAAGATCGATCTCGCGACGCTGGACCAGGTCGCCACGACGCCGCTCGACGGCAACGTGCGCGCTGCGGTCATCGATCCGTCGGGTGCGTTCGCGTATTTCGGCACGAATACGTCGCCCGCCCTCGTGCTCAAGGTCGATCTCGCGACGTTCCAGCAGGTCGCGGCGATCACGCTCGAAGACGGCGAGAACAAGCTCAACTCGGCCGTGATCGATCCCGCCGGGCAGTTCGCTTACTTCGGCACCGCGACCTCGCCCGGCGAAGTCGTGAAGATCGATCTCTCGAGCTTCACGCGCGTCGGCAACCTGCCGCTCGGGGACGGCGAGAACACCTTGCAGTCGGCGGTCATCGATCCTTCGGGAGCGTTCGCCTATTTCGGCACGAACACCGTGCCGGGGCAGCTCGTGAAGATCGATCTTGCGAGCTTCACGCGCGTCGGCGCAGCACCCGCGGGCGCGGACGAAGGACATTTCACCGCCGGTGTCATCGATCCGACCGGCACCGCAGCGTACTTCAGCACGAGCGCGGGCCCCGCCGTGATCGTCAAGTTCGACCTCGCGACGTTCGCGCGCGCCGCGTCGGTCACGCTCGAGGACGGCGAGAATTTCGTCGGGGCCGGCGTCATGGACCCGAGTGGCAACTACGCGTACTTCCCCGCCACGAGCGATCCCGCGACACTCGTATCGCACGTCGTGAAGCTGGGTCTCGTCGGCCAGAACTGCGCGCTGCCTTCGTGGGTCAGCGTCGATCCGACCGGCGGATCGGTCGCGGCCGGCGAAAGCGAGGCCGCCGGCATCACGTTCGATGCAAGCGGCGAGAACCCCGGCGATTACTCCGCGACGCTCTGCATCGCGAGCAACGATGCCGCGCAACCGCTCGTCGCCGTGCCGCTGACGATGTCGGTCACGCCGGCCGGCACGCCGATTCTTTCGTTCGACCCGGGAAGCCTGGACTTCAGCGACGTCGACGTCGGAACGACGAGCCCGCCCCAGACCGCGACCTTGCACAACACCGGCACCGCCGACGCGAGCGCCCTCGCCTTCAGCGATCCCGGCGCCGGTTTCAGCGTCGACTCCGGCGATTGCGGCACCGCGCTCGCGGCCGGCGCGAGCTGCGCGGTCAGCGTGAGCTTCGCGCCGCAATCGCTCGGACCGGCAAGCGCGACTCTCGAAGTCGGAAGCGCGGAAGGCGCCACGGCGACGCTCGGCCTCAGCGGCAACGGCGTCGATTCGACGCAGCCGCCGACGATCGCCGTCGATCCCGATTCGCTCGCGGCGACGCTCGAGCAGGATCAGAGCACGACCGAAGATCTCACGATCGCGAATCTCGGCGGCACGACGCTCGACTGGTCGGTGACCGAAACCGCACCGCCGACCTTCGCACGCGTCGGTGCGCTGCCGTTCGAAAGCGGCGAGGATTTCCCGCGCTCGGTCGTCGCCGATCCGAGCGGTCAGTTCGCGTGGTTCGGCACGTTCACGGCGCCCGGCCGCGTCGTCAAGGTCAATCTTGCGAATTTCCAGCGGATCGGATCGACGACGCTCGCGACGGGAGAGGACCGTCTGATCTCGGCCGTGCGCGATCCGTCCGCACAGTTCGCGTACTTCGGAACGAGCACGTCGCCGGGACAGATCGTCAAGATCGATCTCGCGACGCTCGATCAGGTCGGCGCGATCACGCTCGGTGACGGCGAGGATGCACCCGCCGCGGCGGTCATCGATCCCGACGGCGCTTTCGCCTACTTCGCCACCGCGACCACGCCCGGGCGCCTCGTGAAGATCGATCTTTCGACGTTCGAGCGCGTCGGCGCGATCGCATTCGATGACGGAGAGGACGAGCCGATCTCGGGTGTCATCGATCCGGCTGGAGCGCACGCGTGGTTCGGCACGACGGCGGGACAAGTCGTCGAAGTCGATCTCGCGAGCTTCGCGCGGACGCGCGCGACGACGCTGTCCGACGACAGCCTCGCGGCCGCCGCGATCGACGCCGGCGGCGACACCGCCTGGTTCGGCGGAACGAACGGCGTGACGCGCATCGATCTCGCGAGCCTCACCGAGACCGGAACCGCGCTGCTCGGCGAAGACGAATACGGATTGCTCTCCGGCGTCGTCGATGCGAACAGCGCTTACGGCTATTTCGCCACGACTGCGTTTCCCGCGCAGATCGTCAAGATCGATCTCTCGATGATGCTGCGCGTCGACGGCGTCGCGCTCGCCGACGGCGAGGATCTGCCGCGCGCCGCCGTGATCGATCCGGCCGGGCGCTATGCGTATTTCAGCGCTACGAGCTTCCCCGGCACTCCGGTCACGGAGCTCGTGAAGATCGCGCTCGCAGGTCCTGACTGCGCCCTGCCGGCGTGGGCCGGCGTCGACCCCCCGAGCGGCTCCGTGCCGGCAGGCGCCAGTCAGGACGTCGGCGTCGCGTTCGACGCGACCAGCCAGGAACCCGGCACGTACGGCGCCACGTTGTGTCTTGCGAGCAATGATCCCTCGACGCCGCTCATCACCGTGCCGCTCGATCTCACTGTCACGCCGAGCACGGCGGCGCCGGTATTGTCGTTCACGCCGGAGAGCATCGATTTCGGCGACGTCGAAGTCGGCGACACGAGTCCGGCGAGAACGGCGACGCTGCACAACACCGGCAACGCGAGCGCAACTGGCCTCGTCTTCGGCGATCTGTCGGGCAGCGGCTTCGCGGCAGCCACGGGCTCATGCGGCACCGTGCTCTCCGCCGGCGCGAGCTGCGTCGTCTCCGTGACGTTCACGCCGGAGACCCTTGGGCCGGCCGCAGCAACGTTGACCGTCGGCAGCACCGAAGGCGCATCTTCGGCGCTGCAACTCGACGGCAACGGAATCCCGCAGACGCCGCCCGCATCGATCGAAGTGACGCCGGGCTCGCTCGCCGCGACGCTCGAGCCGGATCAGATGCAGGCTCTGGATCTCTCGATCGCCAACCTCGGCGGCGAGGCGCTCGACTGGCAGGTCGACGATCGGCCGGGCTTCCGTCGCGTCGACCGCGTCGATCTCGCGCACGTCGACTACGTCACCGCATCGGCGATCGATCCGTCCGGGCACTACGCCTATTTCGGCGGCTCGAACGACAACCGCGGCGACATGATCTCGAAGGTCGATCTCTCGACGTTCGAGGAAGTCGCCGACATCGAGACCGACGGGTTCGACACGGGCTACACGAGCGCAGTCGTCGATCCCGCGGGCCACTACGCGTACTTCGGCACGTACACGGTTCCCGGCGTCATCGTGAAGATCGATCTCGACACTTTCCAGCAGGTCGCGTCGATCACGTTGCCTTCCGGCGACTATTTCCTCGATGCGGCCGTCATGGATCCGGCCGGCCGTTACGCTTATTTCTTCGGATACACCTCGGGCAAGGTCATCAAGCTCGATCTCGACGCGTTCGCGGTCGTCGGAACGCTGACGCTGCCGGAAGCAGCGAGCGACGCGATCACGGCCGTCATCGAACCCGACGGCAGCTATGCGTACATCGGCGTCTTCCCGCTCTTCTCCCAGCCGGGACAGTTGCTGCGCCTCGATCTTGCGAATTTCCAGCTCGCGGGGTCCGTCGTCATGACGGAGAACGAGCGCCCGACGTCGTCGGTGATCGACGCGCAAGGCCGCTATGTCTATCTCGGGACCTTCGGCGGTGAAGACGGAAGGGCGCAGGTCGTGAAGATCGATACGGATACGTTCGAGCAGGTCGACGAAATCACGCTCGATCCCGGCGAGTCGGATCTGACGTCGGCCGTCATCGATCCGTCGGGATCGTTCGCGTACTTCGGCGCGAATACGCAGCCCGGCCGGATCGTGCGCATCGATCTCGGCACGTTCGAGCGAACCGGCGCGATCACGCTGCAAGGCCCCGGCGAAGGCGATCTCTACGGCGAGGACTATCCGCAGAGCGCGGTCATCGCGCCGACCGGCGAATACGCCTATTTCGGGCTCGCAACGTTCCCCGGCCGCGTCGCGCGAATCCATCTGCCCGGCCCGGATTGCACGCTGCCGCCGTGGCTCTCGGTCGATCCGATGGACGGGACCGTCGCAGCGGGAGAAAGCGGTACCGCCAGCGTCGGCTTCGATGCAACCGGCCTTGCGCCCGGCGAATACGGTGCGACACTGTGTTTCGACAGCAACGATCCGTCGACGCCGCAACTACCGGTGCCGATCAGCCTGACGGTGATCCCTGCGACGCCGCCGGATCGAATCTTCTCCGACGGCTTCGACGGTACGGAGCCCTGATCGAGCACACGATCACCGAGCGTTCCGATGCAGACGGCTTCGAGGCATCCTCGAAGCCGTCGCCGATGTCGTGATCCTGGAGGAACACGGAGCGCGACGAGTCGGATCCCTTCGCAAGAGTCTTGCGCGCGGGCGCAGCGTCTTATTGACATGCCTCGACATCGAATTGAGAATGCTTCTCAGAAACATTGTCTATAAGGGACGCGCATGCGCGCGATGGGGCGGATATCCGGATCGGCGGCCACTCTGGCCGCTGCGCTGCTCGTCGCAAGCGTCGCGCCCGTCAGCGCAGACGAGCTCACACCGCAGGACGTCGGGCGAAGGATCTTCTTCGATACGTCATTGTCCGCATCGGGGCAGATGGCGTGCTCGACCTGCCACGATCCCGCGCATGCGCACGCGCAGTCCAATGCACTCGCCGTGCAGTCCGGCGGCGCGAATCTCGACGTGCCGGGTTTCCGCTCGGTTCCTTCGCTGCGCTACATGACTCTCGACGCGTTCTTCTTCGATTCCGAAGGGACGCCTACCGCCGGCTTCAATCGCGACGGACGATCGAAGTCTCTTCTGGATCAGGCGCAGCGTCCGTTTCTCGCCGCGCACGAAATGGCCAACGGCGACGCCGCGACGGTCGCGGCGAAGCTCGAGGCGGCCGACTACGCGGACGACATGCGCGCGCTCTTCGGGCGCACGCTGTTCGAGGACCCCGACGCGGCATTCCTAGCGGCGCGCTTCGCTCTGGAAGCCTACGAGGAATCCGCGCCCGAGTTCCATCCGTTCGACTCGAAATACGACTATTTCCTCGCCGGAAAGCTCATGCTGTCCGACGCGGAGCTTCGCGGATTCGCTTTGTTCAACCGTCCCGACAAGGGCAATTGCGCGGGCTGTCATCCGAGCCTTCGCGGAGCGGACGGCTCGCCTCCGCTGTTCACGGACTACACCTACGACAATCTCGGCGTGCCGCGCAACGAAGAGATACCGGCGAACGCCGATCCCGACTATTTCGATCTCGGCCTGTGCGGGCCCGAGCGCACGGATCTCGCCGATCAGACCGCGCTGTGCGGCGCCTTCAAGGTGCCGACGCTGCGCAACGTCGCGACGCGCCAGGTGTTCTTCCACAACGGCGAGTTCAAGACGTTGCGCGACGCGCTGCATTTTTACGTCCGGCGCGACACCAATCCGGACGAGTTCTATCCGGTGGACGGCAGCGCCGTCGCGAAATTCGACGATCTTCCGCCGGACATGCATCGCAACGTCAACACCGAGGAAGTGCCGTACGACCGGCACCCGGGCCAGGCGCCGCGTCTGGACGAAAGCGAGATCGACGATCTGATCGCGTTCCTCGGCACGCTCACCGACGGCTACGACCCCGCGACCGATACGGCCGATCCGGCGCGCGACGTGCCTTCCGCTCCCTGATTCCGATTCCCCAGGAGTTCTCCATGCTGCGAACCTCGCTCCCCCTGGCGGCGTTGTCCGCCGGCCTCATGACGGCGCTGCCCGCGCACGCCGACGATGAAACCCTGCGCAAGGAAATGGAAGCGCTGCGCGCGCAGGTCGAATCGCTGCAAGCGCAGGTGCAGGAGCTTCGCGCCGCGAAGACGGCGAGCACGACGACAGCGTCGCATGCAGCCGAAACGCCGACGGCCGCATCGGGCGTCGCCGCTACGACAGCGCCCGTCGAGCGGACACCGCCCGCGGCTCCGCCTGCGCCGCCGGAATTGCCGGGAATCGCGGTGAGCGATTCGACTCGCCTCTGGGGCTACGGAGAGCTCAACTACAATCATCCGACCGGCAACTCGCAGGATGCGCAGGCCGACGTGCGCCGCGCGGTGATCGGATTCAGTCACGCCTTCAACGAAGACACGCACGTCTATGGCGAGCTCGAATGGGAGCACGCCGTCGTCTCCGCCGACGATTCCGGCGAGAGCGAGGTCGAGCAGCTCTATGTCGAGCATCAACTGAATCCGGCGATCGCGATGCGCGCTGGGCTCACGCTGATCCCGTTCGGCTTGCTCAACGAGCGGCACGAGCCGACGAACTACTACGGCGTCGAGCGCAACTTCGTCGAGACCGCGATCATCCCGTCGACGTGGCGCGAGGGCGGTCTCTCCGCGCTCGGCACGACGGATTTCGGACTCAGCTGGAACGTCGGCGTGACGACCGCGCAGGATCTCGGCAACTGGGATCCAACCGATCCCGAGACGCGCGCATCGCCGCTCGGCGCGATCCATCAGGAGCTCCAGCTCGCCAAGGCGCACGACTTCGCGATTTACGGAGCCGCGAACTGGCAGGGCGTTCCCGGCCTCCAGATCGGCGGCGGCGTCTTCACGAGCAACATCGGACAAGGCCAGAAGAATTTCCTCGCCGACGACGCGCGCCTGACGCTCGGCGAAGTCCATGTGCGCTGGCAGCCGGGTCCGTTCGACCTGTCGGCGCTTTACTCGCGCGGCGAGATCACCGACACCGAGAAGCTCAACCTCACGTTCATCGGCAATCCCTATCCCGTGCCGAAGTCGTTCTGGGGCGGTTACGTGCAGGCGGCAATGCGCGCCTGGGAGCACGGCGAATCGTCGCTCTCGCCGTTCGTCCGCTACGAGCAGTTCAATACCGCGGCCTCGTTCGAGCCCGTGCCGCTCGGTCTCGGCGTGACGACCGCTCCGACCGAAAAGGTATGGACCGCCGGCATCAACTACTATTTGACGCCGCAGGTCGTCTTCAAGGCGGATTACCAGCACTTCAACATCGCCGACGCCCTGCTCGGTTACGGAACGCGCTTCGATCTCGGAGTCGGCTATCAATTCTGATGAAGGCACGGGCACGCATGCTCTGGACGCTGCCGGCCGGTCTCGCGGCCGTGCCGGCGTTTCACGTTGCGCATGCGACGCAGTACATGAGCGTCGACGAAGCGCAAAAGGCCGCGTTCGCCGATGCGGCCGGGTTCGATCCGATGCCCGCGCTCGATCCCGGTATCGCATCCGCCCTCGCCGTGCCGGGCTGGTCGCCCGGGATCTGGCGCGTGCGCGGCAAGGATCGACCGCTCGGCTGGTTCTTCGTCGATCGAGTGATCGGCAAGAGCGAGCTCATCACCTACGCGGTCGCGCTCGATGAATCCGGAGCGATCCGCTCCGTGGAGATCCTGGACTATCGCGAAAGCCATGGCGGCGAGATCCGTCTGCCGTTCTGGCGCAAGCAATTCGTCGGCAAGACCGCGAGCGACGCCGTGCAGCTCGATCACGACATCAAGAACGTCTCGGGCGCGACGCTTTCATCGCGTCACGTCACGGAAGGCGTCCATCGACTCCTGCAGGTCTACGAGCGCACGCTGAAGAACGCGAGCCCCGCGGAATGAGCGAAATCGCTCGAGCGCGACCGTGGCTCGGCACGATCGTGTCGATTCGCGCTCGCGGCGCGAGCCAAGCAAGCGTTCGAGACGCGATCGACGCGGCCTTCGTGGAGATTGCCGCCGTGCACGAACGAATGAGCTTCCACGATCCCGACAGCGACCTCTCGCGGCTGCATCGCGCCGGAGGAGAACCCGTCGCGATCGACGGGCGAACGCGCGAAGTGATCCGGCAAGCGCTCGCGCTCGCCGAAGAATCCGAAGGCGTTTTCGATCCGACCGTAGCGGCCGAGTTCGTCGCCGACGCTGTACTGCCGCGTCCGTCGGGATCGTCCTGCGTCGATCCGCAGGCAAGCTGGCGCGACATCGAGCTGCTCGATGCGCCGTTCGCGCGCCTCTGTCGTCCGCTGTGGATCGATCTCGGAGGCATCGCCAAGGGTTACGCCGCCGACCGCGCGCTGGATGTCCTGCGACGCCGCGGTATCGCGTCGGCGACCGTGAATGCGGGAGGCGACATCGCGCGGTTCGGAGAATGTCCCGAACCGATCGCCGTGGATCCGGGCTCTGGCGACGGAGCAGCCGCCGTGATCGAGTTGCAGGATGCGGCGGTTGCAACGAGCAGCACGGCACCAGCCGACCCGCGCACCCATCGCGCGCACTGGCATGGGCGACATCGACGGCCTGTTCCACCGGGCCGTAGCGCGACGGTGGTGGCATCGTCCTGCTGCATCGCCGACGCGTTGACGAAGATCGTTCTCGCCGACGCCGACATCGGTATCGCGATGCTGAATCGGCGCGACGCGATGGCCTGGATGTTCGACGGCAACGCCTGGACAGAGATCGGGCACGCGTGAGAAATCGCGGACACACGGGTTCGCGCGGCGGACGCGGACGGCTTTCGCTCCGTCGCGAGATCGGCGTGTACGTCGTTTTCGGCGTTCTGTGGGCGAGCGGCGCG
>DASZWL010000475.1:0-2946 GCA_035546695.1 Rhodanobacteraceae bacterium
TGCGCCGTCTTGCCTGGCGTCGTCAGGCCGTGTTCGAGATGCACGATCTCGACGAGGACGATCTGAAGCGGCGGCTTGCACGTCGTCCGCTGCTGCGTCTGCTCGAAGCGATCGACGACACCGCAGCCGGTCCCGGCTGGCACGGCCGGCGCTGGTATGTCGTCAACGAAGACGAGATTCCGGTCGAGGTGAGCGCGAAGGGCTACCGTCTCTACGCGCGCAAGAGCGACGCGCACATCGGCGCCGAGCTGATCGAAGGGCGTTCGCACGATGCGAACGTCGAGGCGGCGCTGCGTGCCGAACTGAAACCGGGTGCGACGTTCCTCGATATCGGCGCGAACATCGGCGTGTTCGCGATGCTCGGCGCGAATCTCGTCGGCGCTGGAGGACGCGTCATCGCGGTCGAGCCGATCGCGCGCAACGCCGAGCTCATCGAGCGCGCTTGCCGCAGCAACGGCTTCGCGCAGGTTCGATTGATCCGCGCGGCCGCGTCCGACCGTACCGGCGAGATCGTGCTGCGCACGAGCGCGACGACTTCGAACGCTGCGACCGCGAAAGCGTCCGGCGAGCGGCTGCTCGCCGACGACAGCACCACGCAGACTGTGCCGACCGTCGTGCTCGACGATGCGCTCGCGGGGCTCGACCGGCTCGATGTCGTCAAGATCGACATCGCCGGCATGGAGCCGCGCGCGCTGCGCGGACTCTCACGCACGCTCGAACGTTTTCGCCCGGTGCTGATCAGCGAGTTCCATCCGTGGGCGATCGAGCGTGCGACCGGAGAGTCGCCGTACGCTCTGCTCGAATGGCTCGGTGCGTGGTACGGCCCGATCCACGTGCTTCACCGCGACGGGAGCAGCCAAGATCTCGCCGATCCCGACGCCGTGATGGCGGCATGGCGGCGCATCAACGAAGCGGCGGGCATGGACGGGCGCATACACCTGGATCTCTTGTTCCGGCCGCGCAATCGACGCTGAAACGCGCGTCGTTCATGCTGTCGTTCCCGCACTCAATGACGGCGAAGGTGCGTGCCGCCGCGAAGATCAGCGTTCCCCGAGCAGCTCCGCGAGCACCGCCATGCGCACGAAGATGCCGTTCGCGACCTGATCGAGGATGACCGACTGCGGACCGTCGGCGACGTCGTCGGCGATCTCGATGCCGCGGTTCATCGGCCCGGGATGCATGACGATCGCATCGGACTTCGCGCGAGCGAGCCGCTTCGACGTGAGGCCGTACGCGGCGAAATAGCCCGCTTCGTCGACGCCGAGCGCGCTCTGCATGCGCTCCTTCTGGAGCCGCAGCATGACGACGACGTCGGCGCTGTCGAGTGCTTCGTCGAAATTCTCGACGAGGCGGCATCCAGGGAACTCGCCGGAGACCGGCAAAAGCGCGGCGGGTCCGCACAATCGGATCTCGCCGGCGCCGAGCGCGGTCAGGCCGTCGACGTCCGAGCGGGCGACGCGCGAATGGCGCACGTCGCCGCAGATCGTCACATTGAGACCTTCCACGTCGCCCCGACGGTCGCGGATCGTCAGGAGGTCGAGCAGCCCCTGGGTCGGATGCGCGTGGTTGCCGTCGCCGGCGTTGACGACGGCGGCGCGCCGCGCGTGCCGCGCGAAACGGTCCGGCGTGCCGTTCTCGCGGTGGCGGACGACGAATGCGTCGGCGTCCATCGCCTCGAGCGTCGCCTCGGTGTCTTCGAGGCTCTCGCCCTTGCTCGTCGACGAGCTCGCGATGTCGAAATTGACGACCTCGGCGCCGAGGCGGCGCGCGGCAAGCTCGAAGCTCGTGCGCGTGCGCGTCGAAGCTTCGAAGAAGAGGTTCATGACCGTGCGACCGGCGAGGACCCGCGGCAGTTCGCCGGCGCGATAGGCCTCGCGCAGCGCTGCGGCGCGATCGAGCAGCGCGACGATGCGCGCTCGTCCGAGACCGTTCAGCGTCAGAAGGTGGCGCAGGCGTCCGTCGCGATCGATCTGGATGTCGTCCCGGTCGTTCATGCGTCGACGTTGCTCCCGGCGAGCCAGGTTTCGAGGATGACTTCGGCCGCGATCGCATCGAGCGCCGCGGCGTCCTTGCGCCGTGCGGCGCCGCTCGCGCGCCGGGCGGCGAAGCGTCGCGAGGCCTCGACGGAGCTCAGGCGCTCGTCCGTGAAGTGCAACGGCAGCGCATAACGTTCCGCGAGCGTCGCGCCGAAGCGTCGCGCGGCGTGCGTGATCGCCTGCTCGCTGCCGTCCATCTGCAGGGGCAGTCCGACGACGAGGCCCGCGGGTCTCCATTCGGAGATCAGCGCGTCGAGGCGCTGCCAGTCGGGTTCCGTGCCGTTCGTGACGGTCGCGATCGCACGCGCGCCGCTCAGGCGATTGCCGACGGCGACGCCGATCAGACGCTTTCCGAAATCGAAGCCGAGCACGCTCGCGGCGGGATCGCCGGGCGCGTCAGGCGTGGCCCGCATAGCTCGCGAGCTGGATCAGGTTCACGCCGACGATGTGCGCCGCGGCTTCCCAGCGCTCCTCGAGCGGCGTCGTGAACAACACTTCTTCGGACGCGGGCGCCGTCAGCCAGGCGTTGTCGCGCAGCTCCTGCTCGAGCTGGCCCGGGCTCCAGCCGGAATAGCCGAGCGTGACGATCGCGTGCCGCGGCCCTTCGCCGGCCGCCATCGCGACGAGGATGTCGCGCGAGGTCGTCACGCTGAGGCGGTCGGAGATGCGGAACGAGGATTCCCAGTCGCCCTGCGGCGAATGCAGCACGAAACCGCGCTCGGGCTGCATCGGGCCGCCGATCAGCACCGGCGCATCGATGATCTCGGGAATCTCCGAGCTCATGTTCATCTGCGCGAGCACGTCGCCGAGCCGGTATTCCGAAAGGCGGTTGATCAGAAGGCCCATCGCGCCGTCCTCGCCGTGCTGGCAGAGGAACGTGACGCCGCGCGCGAAGTTCGGATCGCGCAGC
>DASZWL010000476.1:0-11305 GCA_035546695.1 Rhodanobacteraceae bacterium
GGGCGGGGACGACGAAGGAATTTCGTCATTCCGGCGAAGGCCGGAATCCCGCTTTTGTTCCGGATGCGTCGAAGAGCTGGATCCCGGCCTGCGCCGGGATGACGGAGAGGGCGAGCGTTCGCGCTCGATGTTGCGTTCGGCGCGCTCGCGCCTTTCCGGCGCGCGCAACAGAAACGGCGCGTTGCCCTGCACGAGCTTTGCGAGCGCCGCAGCAATCTCGATCGCCGGCACGTTCCGCTCGCTCTCGTACTGCTCGATGAGCTGGCGGAACACGCCGAGATCGTCTTCTCGCGCGAGCGTCTCGCCGATGCGCTCCTTGAATTTCGCGACGCGCCGATCGTTGACGACTTCGACGCTCGGCAGCGGCATCTCCTCGATCGGCTGTCGCGTCGCGCGCTCGATCGTCTGCAAGAGCCGCTTCTCGCGCGGCGTCACGAACAGGATCGCCTCGCCGCTGCGCCCCGCGCGGCCGGTGCGGCCGATGCGGTGCACGTAGGCCTCGGTGTCGTACGGGATGTCGTAGTTCAGCACATGGCTGATGCGCTCGACGTCGAGCCCGCGTGCGGCGACGTCGGTCGCGACGAGGATGTCGAGCTTGCCGTCGCGCAATTGCTGGATCGTGCGCTCGCGCTGCGCCTGCACGATGTCGCCGTTGATCGCGGCCGCCGAGAATCCGCGCGCCTGCAAGCGCTCCGCGAGCTCCTCGGTCGCCTGCTTCGTGCGCGCGAACACCAGCATCGCGTCGAATGGCTCGGCTTCGAGGATGCGCGTCAGCGCATCGAGTTTGTGCAGGCCGCTGACATACCAGTAGCGCTGGCGGATGTTCGCGGCCGTCGTCGTCTTCGCCTTGATCGTGATCTCGACCGGATCGCGAAGGTACGTCTGCGCGATGCGCCGGATCGGCGCCGGCATCGTCGCCGAGAAGAGCGCGATCTGGCGCGTCGGCGGCGTCTTCTTGAGGACAGCCTCGACGTCGTCGATGAAGCCCATGCGCAGCATCTCGTCGGCTTCGTCGAGCACGAGCGTCGTCAGTTGCGAGAGATCGAGCGAGCCGCGCTCGAGATGATCGATGACGCGCCCCGGCGTGCCGACGATCACGTGCGCGCCGCGCTTCAATCCGGAGAGCTGCGGTCCGTAGCTCTGTCCGCCGTAGATCGGCAGCACATGAAAGCCGGGCAGTTTCGCCGCGTACCGCTGGAACGCCTCGGCGACCTGGATCGCGAGCTCGCGCGTCGGCGCGAGCACGAGCGCCTGCGGCTTCGTCTTCGCAAGATCGAGGCGCGCGAGGATCGGTAACGCGAACGCGGCAGTCTTGCCGGTACCGGTCTGCGCCTGGCCGAGCACGTCCCGGCCTTCGAGCAGCGGCGGGATCGTCGCGGCCTGGATCGGCGAGGGCGCTTCGTAGCCGACGTCGGCGAGCGTCGCGAGCAGGGCCTCGCCGAGGCCGAGATCGGCGAACGTCGTCGGAGCGGATTCTTCGTCAGGCGGAGCCATGCGGGACGCGAGAGAGCGCGCGAAAGAATGGGCGCCCAGTTTATCGCGCGCGTCGCCGCGAGGCATGGACGCGTTCACGCGAGGTCAATGAAAAGCGGGACGCGCCCGCGCGGATCGTCTTCCGCGACGCATCCCGCGGGCGCGCGTCAGATCTCTTCGCTCGCGATCTCGAAGCCGTTCGCGAAGATCGTGTCGGCGCCGAACGGCAGCGTGAACGCGCCTTCGGCCGGGATGCTGCCGGCGTACGCGCTGTCGACCGCGCGCACGCGCCAGGTGTAGCTGCCGTCCGGCAGGTCCGCGATCGTCCAGCGCGTCGAGGTCGAGATGTTGCCGGGCTCGGGCAGGCGCTCGGGCAGCGTGACCGGTACGCCGTCGCGCCAGAGCTCGAGATCGTAGGTCAGCTGAGCGCCCGGCGTGTGGTCGTCGGCCGCGACGTTCCAGGCGAGCGCGACGCCTTCGCCGGTTTCCTCGGCGCGCAGGCCGTCCGGCGATTCCGGCGGCGTGTTGGTGCCTTCGCTCGCGTTGCGGAAGAGGCGCATCTTCGCTTCGACGAGGCCGTTGCCGTCGGGCACGAAGAACGCGCCGGCGACGAGGTAGTCGAGATCGCCGTCGCCGTCGATGTCGAACCACGTGAACGCGCCGCCGCGGCCGACCGACCCGATCGGCGCCGGCAGCGTCTCGGCGAGCGGCGCGAACGCGCCGCCTTCGTTGACGTAGATCTCCGATTTGCCTTCGATGTCGGTCTCGCCGATGAAGTTGCCGGTGACGAGGAGGTCGACGTCGCCGTCCGAATCGTAATCGGCCCAGGTCGCGGCGTGGATATCGAGCCAGTCCGCGCTCGGCGCCTCGAACAGCGTCGTCGGCGCGAAGGTGCCGCCGTCGTTGAAATAGATGCGCAGCACGGTCGAGAACTTCTCGTTCTCCTCGATGTTGCCGGCGACGAGCAGATCCTGATCGCCGTCGCCGTCGGCATCGCCGATGTCGGCGAGGCCATGCTCGACGCGCAGGCCGAGGGGATCGGTCGCGGTGAACGCCCCGGCATCGTTCGCGTAGAGCTTGATGAAGCCCGATTCGGTGTATGGATCGACGTTCGCCATGAACAGATCGAGATCGCCGTCGCCGTCGACGTCGGACCATGCGCTCTGCGCATGCACGGTCGCGTCGAGCGCGGCGCCGGTCTCGGTGAACACCCAGCCCTCGAGACCGTCGCTGCCGTCGTTGCGCATCAGCGCGGTCCGGAACGTGAAGTCTTCCTCGTTGTAGACCGACGGGATCAGCAGGTCGAGATCACCGTCGTTGTCGACGTCGGCCCAGGTCAACGAGCGCAGGTCGTAGCTGTCCTCGTACGTCGAATCCTCGTAATACCCAGGCAACGCGACGGGCATCGCGGTCAGCGTGCCGGCGTCGTTGCGGAAGAGCGCGGTGACGCCTTCGGAGCCGATCGCGAGATCGTAGTCGCCGTCGTTGTCGAAATCGCCCCAGGCAAGATCGGACGCGCCCGCGACGACCCCGCCAAGCGGCACCTCGGTGCTCGTGAACGCCCAACTGCCGTCGCCGGCCTCGCCGTCGTTGTGGAACAGGATCAGCTTGTCCTCGACGCTCTCGTTGTAGACGACGTAGAAGCCCAGCACCGCGAGATCGATGCGCCCGTCGCCGTCGTAATCGGCCGGCGCGACGGCGTTGACCCAGAAGTCCTCGTCGGGATTCGTGTTGAAGTACGGATCGCTCGTCGGCGTGATCTCGACGAACGAGGTCTGCGCGGCGAGTGCCGGAGCGAACATCATCAACGCAAAGCGAAAAGCGGAATGCAACATCGGACTCTCCCAGCGGTTTTCTTTCGCAGCGGTACGGCCCGAAGCCGAATCCCCCCGCTGCCCCATGGCGATTAGAGCGCCGCGGCATGGCCGGGAGCGAGCAGAGCCTGAGCGAATTCCCCCAAGAAAAGCGAGTTCGGAAACGGAAACGATCAGCCGCGGCAACAGCTTTGGGTTCACGATCCTGACGGAGTGTCCGCACGAGTCCGCCCGCAACACCACGGTCAGGAAATTCGGCCTATACTGGTTTCGCGCCGATCATGGCGCTTGGCATGCCAGAGGTCGCTTCCACTTGGCTACGTCGGAAAAGCGCGTCCGGCCGCGCAAGGCCGGAACCAGAGTCAGCAAGACGCCCGCTGCCCGCAAGACTCCCGCCAAAGCCGCCAAGGCGAAAACCGCCCCGGTCAAGGCGTTGAAAACTCCGCGAACCCGCAAGAAACCTTCCGCCGCCCAGCCGGCCGACCGGCTCCGCTCGATCGTGCTTGCCGCGCTCGACGACTTGAAGGCGCGCGACGTGCGCGAAGTCGACGTGCGCGGCAAGAGCTCGGTGACCGATCTCCTCGTCGTCGCGAGCGGAACTTCGTCGCGGCACGTGAAGTCGATCGCCGACGAAGTCGTGAAGAAGGCCAAGCAGGCCGGCCTGCCGCCGATCGGCGTCGAGGGACAGCGCGAAGCCGAATGGGTGCTCGTCGACCTCGGCGACATCGTCGTCCACGTGATGCTGCCGCGCACGCGCGAGTTCTACGGCCTCGAACGGCTGTGGACGGTCGGCGACGAGATGCCGGCCGCGCTCGCGGGCTGAACCGCTCCGCGCGATGCGCGCGCGACTGATCGCCGTCGGCGAGCGCATGCCCGCGTGGGTCGCCGACGGGTTTTCCGAATACCGAAAGCGCCTCTCGCACGAGCTTCCGCTCGATCTCGTCGAAGTGAAGCTCGGCGCGCGCGGCAAGGGACGCGATCCCGCACGCGCGATCGCTGACGAAGGCGCGGCCGTGCGCGCGGCGCTTCCGAAGGATGCGCATGTCGTCGCGCTCGACGGCAAAGGCGCGCCATGGTCGAGCGAGCAGCTCGCCGCGGAGCTCAAGCGATGGCGCATGCAAGGCCGCGATCTCGCGTTCGTGATCGGCGGTCCCGACGGACATGCGCCGGATGTCCTCGCGTCAGCGCATCAGCGCTGGTCGCTCGGTCCGCTGACGCTGCCGCACATGCTCGTGCGGCTCGTCGTCGCCGAGCAGCTGTATCGTGCGGCGACGATGCTGGCGGGGCATCCGTATCATCGGGCGTAGCCTTGTATCGTCGAGCTTCACCTTCCACCAATCGTTGATCGTTCCCATCCCGTCGTCCCCGCGAAAGCGGGGACCCAGCGCCTCGATGATCCGAAAGTCGAAGTCACTGGATCCCCGCTTTTGCGCGGACGACGGGATTGGGAACCATCGCAGAAGCGGCGCAATCGCACAATGATCTATCTCGCTTCGCAATCGCCTCGCCGTCGCGAACTGCTGCGCCAGCTCGGTGTCGACTTCTCGATCCTCGACGTCGACGTTCCGGAAGTGCGCGCGCCTGGCGAGCCGCCCGAGGATTACGTCAGCCGCGTCGCGCGCGAGAAGGCGGCAGCAGGTTTGATGCAGGTCGTCGCGGTGCCGGGCGCGATCGTGATCGGCTCCGATACCGAAGTCGTGCTCGCTGATGACGTGTTCGGCAAGCCGGTCGATGCCGAAGATGCGGCGCGCATGCTGCGCCGGCTGTCCGGGCGCACGCATCGCGCGATCTCGACGGTCTGGTGCGTCAGCGCGTCTCGCGAGGAGCACGCGACGAGCGATTCGCGCGTCGAGTTCATGCCGCTCGATGACGCCGACATCGCAAGCTACGTTGCGAGCGGCGAGGCGTTCGGCAAGGCCGGCGCGTATGCGATCCAGGGCCGCGCTGGCGCGTTCGTCGCGCGACTCGACGGCAGCCATTCCGGCGTCATGGGATTGCCGCTGCACGAGACGGCCGGGCTCTTGCGCCGCTTCGGCGCGTGGCCTTCATCGCCGTCATAGGGCGGGCTTCAGCCCGCCGCGGCGGAAATGTTGGCCGTGGGATGCCCGGTGGGCCGAGGCCCACCCTATGCGTCGACCGATCAGGCCGCCAAGCGCGGCGGTCGGCAATCCCTTACAGCGGATCGAACCCGTCCGAAAAGACCGGATCGGGCGGATCGGCGTCGACGACGAACTCGATGTACGAATCGGTGAACGTGCCGCCGCCGGAGAACTCCGCGCCGAAGCGGCCCGGTCGGATCTCGCCGTTGTAGAGCTCGCTCGCGTCGAAGCCGTACGTGAACTCGCCGGTTCCGGACCAGCCGAGATCGGCGCCGGTGAGGCCGATGTGCGTTTCCTCGCCGTCGTACGTCGGCACGTCGAACGTGAAGTAGAAGTCGGCGGCGTCCTGATCGTCGCTCGTCGTGTAGTCGATATGCAGCGTCGTCGCGACGATGTGGCCGGTGAGGGGACCGAGCTCGCCGCCGAAGAAGCCCCATGTGAAGGCGTAGTTGGCGCGGTCGGGAAAATCGTAGCGGACCGTGACGAGCTCGGCACCCGCGTTGGCCGATGCGAAGGCGAGGATCGCCGGCAGGAGAGAACGCAACATCGATCGATTCCGGTGTGAGGGGGCTTGGATTCGAGCGCGAGAGATCATCGCGAGTCTTGACGGATTCCTGACGCGTGCGCGATCAAGCGTGATTTCGCGCTCAGTTGCCGGCGATCCAGGCCGGATCGAGGTTGACGTCCGGCGCGGCGCGGAGCGCGTCGAGCCGTTGCTGCTCGGCGTCGGCGAGCGCGGTCCTGCTGGTTGCGCGTAGCGCCTCGATCCGCATCGCGATGGCTTCCGGATGCTGCTCGAGCCACGGCTCCCACGCCGTTCGCGCGAGCAGCGCATCGGGGCGGCCGAGCGCGAGCTGCCAGCGGCCCAGGCGAAACAGCGCCGATTGCGCGACCGGTGCCGACGGATTCGCGTCGAGCAGTTTTCCGAGCGCATCGGCCGCGCCGGCCGCGTCGCCGCCGAGCCGCGAGAGCTCCGCATCTAGCAGCGGCAGCCACGACCGCCGTTCCGGCGTATTGGCGAGCGAGCGGAACGCCGACGCGGCCTCGCGCGCAGCGCCCGCATCGCCGGCGTCGCTCGCGGTCGCGACGATTTCGGCGAGCAGAGGCGCGAGGCTGCGCGTCGCGCCTTCGGCGGCGTAGATCGCTCGAGCGCGCGCGTATCCGGCGAGCGCATCGGACCATGCGCGGCGGCGCGCATCGAGCGCAGCGATCGCCCAGTCGGCTTCGGCCTGCCAGTGCGTGTTGCGTCCGGCTCCGCCGAGCGCGAGGACGCGCTCGGCGAGCGCACGCGCGGCCGCATCGTGCCCGAACGGCGCGAGCACCCAGACGAGCTGCGTCGCGATCAGGGCTTCGAGGTTCGTGTCGCCTTGTTCCCGCGCCGTTGCAAGACCCTGCTTGAGCAGCGCGGCCGCGTCGAGCAAGCGGCCCTGGTTCGCTTCGGTCGCGCCGAGATTGCCGAGGATCGAACCTTCGAGATGCGCATCGCCGCTCGCGCGTGCGGCATCGAGCGCGTCCTTGAGGCGCGCCGATGCACCCGCTGCGTCGCCGGCACCGTTGTCGATGCTCGCGAGGTTCGCGAGCACATTCGCTTCGCTGCGCCGGTCGCCGGTCGTGCGCGCGAGCTTCAGCGCCTCGACGAAATGCGCGCGTGCGTTCGCGAAATCGCCGCGATCGTCCTCGATCGAGGCATAACCGACGAGCAGCGCGCTCATCGCGAGCGGCTGATCGGCTTGCGAAACGGCCGCGATCGCCTCGTCGAGGAAGCGTTGCGCGCCGTCGAGATCGCCGCGACGGTACGCGACGGCGGCGCGTTGACGAAGTGCCGGCACGAGCAGCTCGCGATCGCCGCGCTCGCGGGCGGCGTCGACGACGCTCGACGCGTTCGTATCGGCCTCAGCCTCTTCGCCGGTCGCGGCTTGCGAGGCGGCAAGGCCAAGACGCGCCCAGGCGAGCCCGGGATCGTGGTCGAGGCAAATCTCGAAGTATTTCTTCGCGCCGGCATGATCGCCGTGCAGCGCCGCGTCGAGCCCGCGCGCATATGCTTCGGCGAGAAACGCGCTCGCGGTGCCGCTCGCGCGTGCATCGGGCAGCGGCGCGAGATCGAGCCAGCGCCGGATGCGCGCGACCGCATCGACCGCGAGCGGCGCCGGCGCGCTGCCGCGCAGGGTTTCGTGCCGCTCCGCGCTACCGGCGGCGATGAGGCGAAGGTCGAGCTCGTAGATGGGTCCGACGCGGCGCAGCTCGCTTTCGACGACATGTGTCGCGCCGAGCGCCGAACGCAGCGCCCCGTCGCTCGCGCGGTTTTGGCGTGCGGCCGTCTGGACGTCTCGCGCGGAAACCGCGTCGATCCCGCCGGAGGCTTCGAGCAGGCTGCTCATGAGACCCATGAGGCCGGCGCCGGTCCAGCCGAGATCGGACTCGCCGGTGCGATCGGCGACCGGCAAGACCGCGACGCGCGGCATCGCGTGCGGATCGGACGCGGAACGATCCGGCCAGCGCGATGCGAGCACGCCGAGCGCGAGCATCGCCGCGACGGCAGCGGCCGGCAGCCAGCGGCGCACGCGAAGACGTGTCGGCGAGCGGCGGTCCGATAGTGCAGGCGTTTCCGGAGCGGCAGGCGCGGTCGCTTGCTCCACGGCCGTGGCCGCTGCATCGGTCGTCGAGATGGCCGCGACGTCCATCGCTGCGGGCGTCCCGGAGATCTCGTCGACTTCCGCGACCCAGACGAGTCCGCGGCCGTGCACGGTGCGGATCACGCGCTGCGCCTCGCCGTCGTCGCCGAGCGCGCGGCGCGCCTTGCGCAGCTGCTGCGACAGCGCGGCGTCGGTGACCGGGCGATCGCCCCATAGTGCACCGACGAGTTCAGTCTTGCTCAGCGCACGGCCGCGCGCGAGCAGCAGGATCTCGATCAGATCGAAAACCTTCGCTTCGACGTCGGCGCGCCGCCTGGCGCGACGGATCTCGCGCGCGTCGAGGTCGATTTCGACATCGGCGAAGCGGTAGCGGCGGATGGGGGAAAAACGCGTGGGGGGCAACCGGATACCAGCGGATCGAGCGACAACGCGCGCCAGTCTACTGCCTCGGTCAAGGCGCCGGCCGCGGGCGTGCCGCGCGGCAGGTGACAATCGCCGCGCGCGGCGGCTATAAGTCACTTCAAGTCGCCGCGCCAAGTGCCTTCATGTCCGAAGAAATCCTGATCAACGTCACGCCGCGCGAGACCCGCGTCGCCCTGGTCGAAAACGGGATGCTGCAGGAGGTCCACGTCGAGCGCGCGACGCGGCGCGGTTACGTCGGCAACATCTACAAGGGCAAGGTCAGCCGCGTCATGCCGGGCATGCAGGCCGCGTTCGTCGAGATCGGGCTCGACCGCGCCGCATTCCTGCACGCCTCGGACATCATTCGCCTCCATTCGCCGCTGATCGCCGAGAACGGCGATGCGGCGCCGCAGCCGATGCCGTCGATCGGCGAGCTCGTGCGCGACGGGCAGGAGATCGTCGTGCAGGTCGTCAAGGATCCGATCGGCACGAAAGGCGCGCGGCTGACGACGCATCTCTCGATCCCGTCGCGCTATCTCGTGTTGCTGCCGTACTCCAAAGTGCTCGGCGTCTCGGTGCGCATCGAGGATGAGGCCGAGCGCACGCGCCTCAAGGACATGCTCGGCGAGCTGATCGGCGAGACGCGCTTCGGCTACATCGTGCGCACGAACGCCGAGCGCGAGTCGCGCGAGGCGATCGCCGAGGACATCGACTATCTCGGCAAGCTCTGGACCGCCGTGCAGGAGAACATCGCGAAAGCGAAGGTCGGCGAGCGCGTCTACGAGGATTTGAGTCTCCCGTTGCGCTCGCTGCGCGATCTGATGCGCCCGTCGATCGAGAAGGTGCGCATCGATTCGCGCGAGACGCTCGAGCGCGCGCAGGCGTTCGTGCGCCAGTTCATGCCGGAGTTGGCCGAGCGCGTGGAACATTATCCCGGCGAGCGGCCGATCTTCGATCTCTACGGCGTCGAGGACGAGATCCAGAAGGCACTGCGCAAGGACGTACCGCTGAAGTCCGGCGGCTACCTGATCGTCGACCAGACCGAGGCGATGACGACCATCGACGTCAACACGGGAGGCTTCCTCGGCTCGCGCAATCTCGAGGAGACCGTGTTCCGCACGAACCTCGAAGCCGCGCAGGCGGCCGCGCGTCAGCTTCGCCTGCGCAATCTCGGCGGCATCATCATCATCGACTTCATCGACATGATCGACGAGGAGCACCGCCGCCAGGTGCTGCGCCAGCTCGAGAAATCGCTCGCGCGCGACCACGCGAAGGCGACCGTCTACGAGATGTCGCCGCTCGGTCTCGTCGAGATGACGCGAAAGCGCACGACCGAATCGCTCGAGCGTCAGCTCTGCGAACCGTGCCCCGCATGCAACGGCCGTGGAACCGTCAAGACGGCCGAGACGGTCACTTACGAGATCTTTCGCGAGATCACGCGCGCCGTGCGCCAGTTCGAGGCGCAGAAACTCCTCGTGCTGGCGGCGCCCAAGGTCGTCAACCGGATTCTCGAGGAAGAGAGCGCGGCCGTCGCCGAGCTCGAGGAGTTCATCGGCAAGACGATACGGTTCCAGCCCGAGGAGCATTATTCGCAGGAGCAGTACGATGTCGTGCTGCTTTGAGGCGGCGTCACGCACTCGGACGTCATTCCCGCGAAAGCGGGAATCCATGTTGCCATTCGCGATGACGAGAATGGATGCCCGCTTTCGCGGGCATGACGGCGAGTGGGCCCATTCGTTTTGCCCGCGGCCGCGAGGACGCTAGCGCCCATGCTGCGGCGTACATTGCGCCGATTGCGTTTCGCGCTGTTCACGCTCGCGACGACGGTCATCATCGTGCTCGCGCTCCTGATGGGCGCAACGCAGCTCGCGATGCCGTGGCTGGTGCGCAATCCCGCGCGCATCGAGAGCTGGCTCTCGGCGCGCCTGCAGCAGCCGGTCCGCATCGGCGCGGTCAGCGGCACCTGGGCCGGCGGCGGTCCGGTGCTGACGCTCGATCACGTGATGATCGGCAGCGCGAATGCCGGCCAGCCGCCGCTCGAGATCCCCCGCGCCGAGCTTGCGTTGAGTCTCTACGCGCCGTTCCAGCGCGGCCGCGCGTGGAGCGAGTTCCGTCTGCTCGGACTCGACGTCCGCTTCGTGCGCGACGACGCCGGCTGGCACCTGCGCGGTCTCGATCTCGGTGCGGGCCCGGCGCGCACCGAGCCGATCTCGATGGGCGCGCTCGGCGTGCTCGTGCTGAAGGATCTGAAGCTCGCGGTCGACGATCCGCGCGAAGACGTGCATCTCTCGCTCGGCGCGTCGGAAGTGCGCGTCGTCAATCAGGGCGCGACGACGCATCTCGCCGGCAAGGTGCGCAACCTCGCCGGCGATCCGGCGCGGCTCGACCCCGCTCCGATCGATCTCATCGCCGATGTCGATCTCGAGCGCCGCAGCGGGATTCTCTACGCCGGCGGACGCGACGTCGATCTCGCGCGCTTCGGCGCAGAGCGTCCGTTCTCGGGCATCGAGCTTCTGACCGGACGCGGCGACGCACAGATCTGGATCGGCGTGAACGCCGCGCGCGTCGACAGCGTGCGAGTGCGGCTGGACCTTCGCGACGCGACGTTCGCCGCGCACGATGCGCTTGCGCTCGACGACGGCATCTCGATCGCGCCGCGCACGCATTTCGAGCGCGTTGCGTTCGTCGCGCGCTGGCTGCGCGAGGACGAAGGCTGGACGGCCGACGTCGCCGATCTCGTCGTCGCGCACGGCGCGGCGCCGCTGCCGCCGGCCGGCGTGACGATCGAGCGGCGCGGCGAAGCGGGCAACGCGCGTTATCGCGCGCAGACGACGAACCTCGCGCTCGAACCGATCGGCAGCGTCGCGATGCTGAGCTCGCGGCT
>DASZWL010000477.1:0-3618 GCA_035546695.1 Rhodanobacteraceae bacterium
GCGGCCGCGCTGCACGTCGGCGCGACGTTCGCTCTGCGCGCGCTCGGCGACACGGCGCAGTCGAATCGGGCGACGTCGCATTGAGCCGTCATTCCCGCGAAAGCGGGAATCCATGTTGCTTTTCGCCGACGTGACGCACAAGGGATTCCCGCTTTCGCGGGAATGACGGCGGATAGTGACGACGATGCGAAACGAACGCGGTTAATTATTCTTGCCGCCGGAGGTCAAGCTCTCGTGGGCAACCGCCTGTCGAAAATCCACACGCGCACCGGCGACGACGGCGATCGTTGCCTGACGTCGGCAGCCGCGCTTCCTGCGCGGCCGCCGATCGCCGCACGAAAGATGCGACTTTCGCGCGGCTCCGACCCGCGCGCGTTGCGCGCGGGCGCAGGCGCATCCATGCGCCTACGGTCGTGCCGCCGGAGGTCGCGCTCTCGTGGGTAACCGCCTCTCGAAAATCTACACGCGCACCGGCGACGACGGCACGACCGGCCTCGGCGACGGCACGCGCGTCGCGAAGGATTCGGCGCGCGTCGATGCATACGGCACCGTCGACGAGCTCAACAGCGCGATCGGCATCGTGCTTGCGCAAGCATTGCCCGAGCGCATCCGCGAAGTGCTGACGCAGGCGCAACACGATCTCTTCGATCTCGGCGGCGAGCTCTGCATTCCCGGCATGGCGATGATCGACGACGCCGACGTCGAGCGGCTGGAGACGATGCTCGACGCGTTCAACGAGACGCTGCCGCCGCTCAAGGATTTCATCCTGCCTGGCGGCGGCGCCGCCGCGGCGCATTGCCATCTCGCGCGAACGATCTGCCGGCGCGCCGAGCGCGTCGTCGTCACGCTGTCGCGCCACGAAACTGTCCGCGGCGAGGCGGTGCGTTATCTCAACCGGCTTTCCGATCTTCTGTTCGTGCTCGCACGCGTGCTCGCGCGCGAGAGCGGACACGGCGAAGTGCTGTGGCAGCACGAGCGGCGCAAGCGCGAGAAGAAGTGACCGCGGCCGAGGCGATCTCGTTCGTCGAGCGGCACGGCATCGTGCTCGAATCGTCGCATCACGCGAAGGTCCCGTCTCTCGCCGAGGCCGTCGCCGGCGAGCGGATTCGCGGCAACTGGTGGTCGCACGAGAAGGGACGCGCGATCTTCGCGGCGACGCGCGCCGTGCGCGAGTCGCAGGACGTGCTCGTCTGCCGGCTCGTCGCAGGCAAGATCAGTTTCGCGCACGCGCGGCTATGGCCCGCGCTCGTGCGGATCGGCGATGAGCTTCCGCGCGAGCACCTCGCACGCATTCGCGAGATCCACACCGAAAGCGGCGCGCATCGCACCGAGGCGATTCCGTTTCCCGAATGGGTTCCACCCGAAACGTCGGCAGCGGCATCACGTCTCGGCGAAGCCGATGCGCGCGCATCGCTCGGCGCACTGCTCGACGCGCTGACGGAGTAAGCGATGAGCACCGCGATCTACACGCATCCCGCCTGCCTCGCGCACGACACCGGACCCGGCCATCCGGAATCGCCGGCGCGGCTCGCGGCCGTGCTGGAAGCGCTCGACGACGCGCGCTTCGCGAAGCTCGCGCGCATCGAGGCGCCGCGGGCGACGCGCGAGCAGCTCGCGCGCGTGCACGATCGCGCGCTCGTCGATGCGCTGCTCGACGAGCCGGTCGAATCGGGATGGCGGCATCTCGATCCCGACACCGTGATGTCGCCGGGCTCGGCCGAGGCGGCGCTTCGCGCGGCGGGCGCGGTCTGCGCGGCCGTCGACGACGCGATCGCCGGCACGCATCGCCGTGCGTTCTGCGCCGTGCGTCCGCCCGGACATCACGCGACACGTGACACGCCGATGGGTTTCTGTCTCTTCAACAGCGTTGCCGCCGGCGCCGCGCACGCGATCGCGGCGCACGGGCTAGCGCGCGTCGCGATCGTCGACTTCGACGTGCACCACGGCAACGGCACGCAGGACATCTTGTGGTCCGATCCGCGCATGATGTACGCGTCGTCGCACCAGTCGCCGCTGTATCCCGGCACCGGCGCGAAGAGCGAGACCGGCGCCGGCAATATCGTCAATGCGCCGCTGCGTCCCGGTTCGGGATCGGCAGAATTCCGCGCTGCCTATGAAGAAACCGTATTGCCGGCGATCGAAGCGTTCGCGCCGGAGCTCGTGTTGATCTCGGCCGGCTTCGACGCGCATCGCCTCGATCCGCTCGCGAATCTCGCGCTCGAAGCCGACGATTACGCGTGGATCACCGAACGGATCGCCGCTCTTGCGGAGCGATACGCGAAGGGACGTATCGTCTCGAGCCTCGAAGGCGGCTACAGCCTGACGGCGCTGCGCGAATCAGCCGCGGCGCACGTCGCCGCACTCGACGATCAGCCCGCAACGTCCTGATCAACGCGTTGCGCAGTCGCTTCCGACGCGCGCGATCATCGCGCGCTCGACCGGGCTCGTGTACGGCTGCGCGAGCAGCGGCGCGCTGACACTTGCGACCAGCATCGCGCCTTCTTCCTTCTGCCCGTCCAGGCAGAGAACCCGAGCGAGCGAGACACGCGTCAGGTTGCAGATGCCGTCGTCCTCATCCGAATGCGGCGCGCATTGCGCGACCGCACGGCGCAATGCGGCGACGCCGGTCGCGGTGTCGCCCGCGACCGCCTTCGCCTCGCCCCAGAGCTTCAGCGTGAGCGTGCATTGCGGATCGGCGTTCGCATCGTCGGCGCTGCTCGCGTCGCAGCGCGCCTTCACGTCGTCGAGGAATGCGAGCGCGTCGCTCGCGCGTTCCTCGCGCAGCAGCACGCGGCCGAGCGCGATCTTCGTCTTCGTGACATATCCCGAGCTTTCGCCGTAGAGCTTTTCCTGCGCCGCGAGCACTTCGCGATAGCGTGGCTCGGCTTCCGCGGGATGGTTCGTGCGCGCGAGGAGGCTCGCGCGAAGCTCGATCGCCTTGATCGCGTCCGGATGATCGCGACCGCGAAGCGCGATAACGGCGTTTTCGGCGTCGGCCGCGTATTGCAGCGCCGCGTCGTTGCCGCCGCGCATGACTTCGAGCTTGACGAGATGCTGCAGCAGGTTGACGCGCTGCTCGTCGCGATTCGCGGACAACGCGGGCAGAAGATCCAGCGCCGCACGCAGCTTCGCAGCCGCTTCGTCATAGCGCTCGAGCGCAGTCAGCGCGAGACCCTGCGTGCCGAGAAGCTCCGCGCGCAGCTCGCGCGCGGTTTCCTCGGTGCCGTGCTCGATCGCAGCCAGCGCTTCGGTCGCGTGCGCGAGCGCGTCGGCGAAGCCTTCGCGGCTCGCGAGCTCGATGCGCGCGAGCCGGCCGAGCCGTTTCGCGCGCAGCATCGGATCGCCGTCGGCGCCCGCGAGCGCGAGCGCGCTTTCGACTTCCCTGCGCGAAGCTTCGTCCTCGCCGATGTCGCCGTAGATCTCGGCGAGCGCGTCGTTGAGCTCGGCGTGGAGCTCGGGCTGGCCGGCAAGCCCGGACGAGAGCCGCGCACTGCCTTGGTCGAGCAGCTCGCGCACGGTCGGCGGCTTGCCCTGGTGCACTTTCGGATCGGCGAAGCGGAACAGCGAGATCAGGAAATCGCGCGTCGCCGACGCGCGCGTCGCCTGCTGCAACGCGAT